>DAIPKY010000002.1:0-87958 GCA_036769505.1 Nitrososphaeraceae archaeon | reverse complement strand
AAAAAATGGCAAAGGTGTTATTAGAAAAATAAGATTCTTATAAATAGATTGTAATTATTACGTAATTGATAAACAATCGCTCTGAAAAATTATTTCAACGAGCAATTAAAGTACTTCCAGGAGGAGTTAATAGCCCTGTAAGATTCTTTAAGCCTTACCCGTTTTTTGTCTCTTCTGGTTTAGGAAGTAAGATAGTTACTGCTGATCACGAAACCTATTTAGATTATTGTATGGGGTATGGATCTTTAATCTTTGGACATTCATATTTACCTCTTATTGAATCTGTAAAAATGCAACTTGATAATGGGACTTTATTTTGCATTCCATCTGAAAAAGAAATTTACCTTGCTGAATTGATGACAAAAATAATTCCATGTGCTGAAAAAGTACGATTAGTTAATACAGGGGCTGAAGCAACAATGACTGCAATACGATTAAGTCGAGCTTTCACAAGACGCAAGAAAATAATTAAGTTTAATGGAGGATACCACGGAGCATATGATTATGTCTTGGTAAAAGCTGGATCGGGAGCTGCAACTATTCCATCATCTGATGGTTCACTTCCTGAAATTTCCGAAGAAACTCTTATAGTGCAATATAATGACTTTGGAGAATTAGAAAAAACAATTGAAAAAGAAGCAGAAACTATTAGTTGTTTAATTATGGAACCTGTCTTGGCTAACTATGGTCTTTTAATTCCAGAAAAAAATTATTTAACAGAAATTAGAAAAATTACAAAAAAATATGGAATCGTGCTAATCTTTGATGAAGTTATAACTGGATTTAGGTTATCTCTTGGCGGTTGTAGTGAATTTTTTGGCATAACGCCAGATATTGCTACTTTCTCTAAATCATTTGGATGTGGATTTCCAATAGCTGCTTTATGTGGTAAGAGAGAAATAATGGATCAACTTTCACCATCTGGAAATGTTTATCAAGCAAGTACCTATGCAGGAAATCCTATTTCGGTAACAGCAGCAATCACAACTGTAGAAAGCCTGTTGAAGAACAAAAATAAAGTTTATCCAACGATAGCAAGGTTATGTGACACTTTAGTTCTTGGAATTAAAGATCGTGTAAAGAACTTTGCTGATTATTATACCATAAATTCTATTGGATCTCTATTTCAATTATTTTTTACCAAAGAGATAGTATCCTCCCCTCTTGACATTTTAAACTCTGATAATAGGTTGTTCGAATCTCTATTTTGGGATTTACTAAAAAAAAATATTTTTATTCCTCCTTCTCTTTATGAAACATGTTTTATTTCTTATGCTCATTCTGATGAAGATATAGAAAAAACAATTGAATGTTATTCTGATTCTTTAAATAAATATAGTAAATGAAATGGCTCCAAAATTACGTATAGGTACAAGAGGAAGTAAATTAGCGTTAGCACAGACACAAATAGTCATTAATTCTCTTGGTGGACAAAACGAAACTTTTGAGTATGAAATTACTCCAATCAAGACCAAGGGAGATTTAGACAACTCTAAACCGTTATTTTATCTTGATAAAAAGGGAATCTTTGAAAAAGAAATAAATGAATCAGTAGTTAAAGGGGATGTTGATTTTGCTATTCATAGTGTTAAAGATGTTCCAGCTTCGATTCATAAGGATTTAATCATAGCGTCTATCCCTCAAAGAGACTCCGTAATTGACGTTCTTGTAAGTAAAAGTAGAAAAAAAATTAATGAACTCCCCAAGGGTTCTGTTATAGGAACAAGTAGCTTACGAAGAGCAATACAAATTATTTCTTTGAGAAAGGATTTCAAAGTCATACCATTAAGAGGAAATATTGATAGTAGAATTGAAAAAGCCTTAAAAGGAGAATATGATGCAATTATTTTAGCTGAGGCAGGATTGAAAAGATTGGGAAAAGAAGAATATATCAGTGAAAGATTTGATCCTAAAAAATTTTTACCAGCAGCGGGACAAGGTGCCCTTGCATTAGTTTGTAAAAAAACTGATAGAAAACTAGTCAAATTTCTTCATAAGATTGAGCATGCTCCGTCCAGGATCTCAATTAACGCAGAAAGATCTTTTATCTCAAAAATTGAAGGTGGTTGTAGATTTCCAATAGGAGCATACTCAAATTTGTCTTTTAAAAATCACAAAATTAATTTTTATGCTAAAATATTTTCTTATGATGGTTTGGAACATATTTCAATAAAAAAAATTGGTGATTATGATAAACCAGAACTGGTGGGTAATCTTGTTGCAAGTTCTCTAATAGAGAATGGAGCTTTAAGGTTATCTGAAGGTTGGGATAAATCTCTAAATGAATGGAATAAAAAATAAAAAAAATGGTAAAGTATACATTTGTGGAGCAGGACCAGGGGACCCATCACTAATTACTGTAAAATGCTGGGATTTGATAAAAAATTCTGATATAATTCTATATGATCGCTTAGTTAGTGGTGGCATTCTTAAATTAATTCCTGAGACTACCCCGAAAGTATATGTAGGCCGTTCGGCGGGTGATCCAACCATTAATCAATTCAAAACTAATCAAATTATGTTACAACATGCATTAACAGGAAAACAAGTTTTAAGACTCAAAGGAGGAGATCCCTTTATTTTTGGGCGAGGAGGTGAAGAAGCAGAATTTTTATATGAAAATGCTATTGATTTTGAAATTATACCTGGAATATCTTCTGCAATTGGTGCAGCGATTTATTCAGGTATCCCACTTACACATAGAAAATTTTCATCATCAGTTGCAATAGTTACTGGTCATGAGGATCCAACGAAAGAAGAAAAGAGTGTTAGATGGGATAAAATAGCAACGGCTGTTGATACGATAGTGATTCTTATGGGCGTTGAAAAGTTAGAATCTATTCTACAAAAGTTAAAAAAGCATGGTCTTTCGGATGAAACTAAAATTGCGGTAATTGAAAAGGGAACGCTACAAGATCAAAAAATTATCATTGGTGATTTCAAGAATATACATAAAAAATTGAACAATGCTTCGATAAAACCTCCTGCAGTGATTATCATAGGCGAAGTTGTTTCATTATCGGAGCGAATAAGATGGATATGAGTGATTACAGGGTAGTAGATGAAGATGATCTAAAGATTATTGCAATAACAAAATCAGAAGGTTCTATCTCAAAGAATTTCATTGATAAAATTGAGAAACATAGCTCTAAACTAATTGTTGTAAAAACTTCAAAAATAGTAAAATCTGATTCCAAAATTCTTAGCAAAATTTTTAACCTTATTGCAAATTGGTCTTCTGGATATATTATTTTTTTAAGCTCTAATGCAGTTAATGTATTCTTTGAAACTGCTACTACTTTAAATATAGTTAATGAAATAGTCTATGATTTAAATTCAAAATTTAATGTAGTTGCTATTGGTCCATCTACTCAAACTGCTCTAAAAAAACATAGAATAGTCGTAAAAGAGATCCCTCAAGACCACTCTTCTCTAGGAATTATAGAATTCTTTTCCCATTTGAAAAATAACGCATATGGATCTAAGATAATTCTCCTGCGTAGTAAGAAAGCAGATAAATATCTAAAAGAGAAACTTATAAAGTTAGGTTTTGTAGTTGATGAATTCTACATTTATAATGTAATCTCTGCAGATGTTGATTCTGTCTGGATCGAATTCTTCGATCTTCTTAGAAAAAATAAAATTGATTCTTTAATTTTTACTAGTCCATCCAATGTTAATCATTTTATCAAAATACTACAGCAACACTCTTCCGAACTCTTCCCATTAGTTTGCAAAATAAAAATGATATTATCAATTGGGCCTCTCACTAGCAAAGAGCTTAACAAATATAGTATCCCATTTTCGGAATCACAAGATCATTCGTTAGAAGGGCTTTACGAAAAGCTTTATATAAAGAAATAAAATCACATAAAATTATATAAAACTTTCTTAATAATACTTCTTTTTCTTCTCTGAATTGTAAAACTTATATAACATAACGCCGTTATGAAATACATGACAACAGAAGAACTTAACATGGATTATAGTAAATATGATTTTAAGGACTCTACTGATTTATACGTATATACAAGTAAGAAAGGTCTTTCACGTGGTACTATTGAAGAAATAAGTAAAATTAAAAATGAACCACAATGGATGCTCGATTTTCGATTAAGATCTTATGACATTTTTATGAAAAAACCTATGCCTGTATGGGGTGGTGATTTATCAAAAATTAATTTTCAAAATATTTTTTATTATACAAAAGCATCAGAAAAACAAAGTAAAAGCTGGGATGATGTGCCTGACTCAGTTAGAAAAACATTCGATAAACTTGGAATCCCAGAAGCTGAAAAAAAATTCCTAGCTGGTGTGGGTGCTCAATATGAATCAGAAACTGTATATCATAACTTACGTGAAGATTTATCAAAACAGGGAGTAATATTTTCAGATACAGATACAGCAGTTAAAGAACATCCGGATATCTTAAAAAAGTATTTTGGAAAGGTTATACCACCAGAAGACAACAAATTTGCGGCATTAAATAGTGCTGTATGGTCAGGTGGTTCTTTTATTTATGTTCCACCTAATGTAAAAATTGACCTTCCACTACAAGCTTATTTTAGAATTAATGCTGAAAATATTGGACAATTTGAACGTACTTTAATTATTGCTGATGAAGGATCAGAAGTACACTATATCGAAGGTTGTACTGCTCCAGTTTATACAACTGAATCCTTGCATTCTGCTGTTGTTGAATTAATTGCAAAGAAAGACGCAAAAATAAGATATACGACTATTCAAAATTGGAGTAAAGATGTTTATAACTTAGTAACAAAAAGAGCGTATGCATATGAAAATGCTAGAGTCGAATGGATTGACGGAAATATTGGAAGTAAATTGACTATGAAATATCCTGGGGTTTATATGCTTGGAAGAAATGCTCATGCAGAAGTTGTATCGATAGCCTTTGCTGGATCGGATCAACATCAAGATGCAGGAGCAAAAGCCGTTCATTTAGCTCCTGATACCACATCTAGAATTACAAGCAAATCTGTTAGTAAACAAGCAGGTAGAACTACATATAGAGGTTTATTGCATGTTGCGAAGGGTGCTACTGGTGTCAAGTCAAACGTTAGATGTGATGCACTTTTACTTGATGAAACGTCTAGAACAGATACGTATCCATATGTAGAAGTGAATGAAGATGATGCAACAATTTCTCATGAAGCTAGTGTTGGAAAAATTGGCGAAGATCAAATTTTCTATCTTATGAGTAGGGGATTCTCAGAGTCCGATGCCTTGTCACTAATAGTGGGTGGATTTATAGAACCATTTACAAAGGAACTACCAATGGAATATGCAGTAGAATTAAATCGACTTGTCAAACTCGAAATGGAAGACTCTGTCGGTTAACAAATACTTATCTTATCTTTTTTTAAAGTGAAAATCACAGTATGTATCAACTCTCTTTGCTAGAAAAAAACTTTGGTAATTTTATTAAAAATTTTCAAGAGCCATCTTGGGTGAAACAATCCAGACAGGAAGCTTTTAAAAGTTATACAAGCCTACCATTAGAATCATCTTCGCTTTATAGTAAATATTCCAATGCAAATAAATTAATTGCTGAGAAGGTTTTTTTAAATGATACTAATTTACAACGTCAATCCTCCAATGATTTGGATATTTTTTCGGATCGAATAGATGAGTTTAATAAAACTACTAGCGTATTATGTAAAAATTCAAAAATTCTGAAATCATTTGTAACAGATGAGTTGGAAAAAAAGGGTATAGTTATCTTGAATATTTCTCAGGCTCTAGGAGATTATTCTGATCTAATACAAAAATATCTCAATAAAAACCAAGTAAATTATCAAGAGGACAAATTTTTGGCCCTATCTTCCGCAGCATTTCAAAATGGACTTTTTATTTGGATTCCTAAGAATATTGTATTGGAAGATCCTATTAGAATAGTAAATTATCTTTCAGAGGATGGTTTATCATCAATATCTCGAAATATAATAATATGTGAAGAATTTTCTAAAGCTACTTTAGTTCAAGAGTTATATTCACCACGGTTAAAGAACCCTGAATATCAACAAACACATTTCGAGCTACTCGAATCCTATATTCTTCCAAATGCTCAATGTGAGATAGTTACACTACAATCGATGGATTATGATGCAATTAGTTTTTCCAATAGAAAAGCCTATGTAGAAAGAGATGGAAAGATGTCCTGGTCTTTAGCTCTCTTTGGGTCACAATTGTCGAGGTATAAAGTTGATAGTATCATGCAAGGGCCTGGAGCTTTAGCTGAAGATGTTGAAATAATATTTGGAGTTGGTAATCAATCCTTTGACATTACTTCTAACTTAATTCATGTAGCTCCAAATACCAAAGGTAAGGTTTTAGTGAAATCCGTACTGAAGGATACCTCCAAGTCTCTTTTTAAAGGAATGATAAAAATTCATACAAATGCGAAAGCTACTGAATCATATTTAGCAGGACATGCTATATTATTAGATAAAGGCGCAAAAGCTGATGCAATTCCGGGCTTGGAAATAGAGTCTAATGAAGTTAAAGCTACACATTCTGCCTCTGTAGCTCAGATAGATGAAAAGCAAATTTTTTATCTTATGTCTCGAGGTCTTTCAGAGGAGTTAGCTAAAAGAGAGATAGTTGGAGGGTTTTTAGAACCTATCTCAAGGAAGATGGGTCCTACTATTCGTGCTTGGATTAATTATTTAATTGAAAATAAATGGTTAGGCAAACCCTTAAAGTTAAAGATAGATGAAGCAATGGAACAAATTCTGGAAATTGAAAAAACCAGATATAGAGAAACTGAAGATATCTTTGAAAAACACTACAAATATAGGTAACATATATTGCTCTTATTTTTTTTAGATAAATAATGTCAGATTGGGTAAAAGTTTGCGATATAGATTCTCTTAAACCAGGAGAGATGATGGATTTTGATTATAATGACAAAAAAATTCTTCTTGTTAAGATAAAGAATATAATATACGCTAGCGATAGAATTTGCACCCATGCTTATGCAGATCTCTCTATGGGTTTTTTAAATGAAGAAGAAAAAACTGTTACCTGTCCACTTCATATGTCGGCATTTAATCTTAATGATGGAGTACCACTCAACTTACCTGCCGAAGAACCATTAATGGTTTATAAAACAAAGATCGAAAAAAATTCAGTTTTTATCCTTGTATGATTTAAGATTCACATTTGATAAATATTCAATTCTCTACTAATTTTGTAAACTAGTGTTTCAACAAAAATAAAAATATTTTTTTATCCTTTAGTATTAATGTCATTCTAGTGAAAATTGGAGTTATAGGATTAGGATTAATGGGTAGTAATCTTTCCTTACGTCTAATTAGAAAAGGATTTGAAGTAAATGTTAATAATCGCAATATCTCAAAAGCCCGAGCAATAGAAAAAAAAGGCGCTAACGTACTTAATACCCCCAAGGAGGTAGCAGACTATTCTGATTTTATTATAACTTGTGTAACAAATTTTGAAGCAGTTGATGGAATTTACTTTTCTAAAAATGGAGTAAGTGAAACTACAAATAAAAATGTAATAGTTTCGGACTTTAGCACTATTTCTCCAAAAGAATCAGTTTATTGTTATCAGGAATTTAAAAGAAAAAATATATCAATGATGAGTATTCCTGTAATGGGAGGGCCAAATGCAGCCTTAAGTGGTACACTTGTCCCAATAGTCGCTGGAGAAGAGTCTGCTTTTAAAAAAATAAAGCATATATTAGAAGAACTAGGTAATCCTGTTTTTTATATTGGAAATAACGCAGGTTCAGCAAGTGCTATCAAGTTGGCGCTTAATCTTAATATTGGTATAATATCAATGGCTTTATCTGAAGGGTTATTATTATCTGAAAAATATAATATTGATCCTACCCTTTACTTGAAGATATTAAATACAACGAATTTTAAAACGGGGATGAGTGAGAATAAGGGGCCTAAAATGATAAAAGATGATTACTCTCCCTCATTTTATTTAAAAAATATGAATAAGGATTTAGCCCTTGTCATGCAAGCAGCCAAAGAACAAGAACTTTCTTTACCTATTACTGGCCTTGTCTTTCAATTATACAATTATGCTACAAAATCAACATACGCAGATCTGGATTATACGGCAATTTACAAATTCTTAAGAAAATTACATAGTATAGTATAGATCGACATGCCAAAGTCAAATATTAATGTGAGCTATGTTTCTCATTCGTTTCTTCATTTGATTTGTAAAACTAGAACTTTAAAATTTCAGTTTTTTAAATCACTATTATTTATTTAATAAAAAGATGCGTAGTTAGATAGATTAGTAGATATCTGTAGAGGTTTGTATAAATAAAAAAATGATGAATAAAATAAGAATAATGAATGATTGAATAAATTATTTTAAAAAGATTAATAGGAAAATGGAAATTAAAGTAATTATATAAGAGTAAATAGTTATAATTATTTAATTCGGGAACTCTGATACTTTCTAAATTCTTAGGAAAATTAATTTATTTAATTTGTTTCTATATGAATACAAAAAATATGACTGGTGTTTAGATCAAATTTAATTTAGATACGTATGTATTAAAAATTGATTTCTAGGTAGTAGGTTATTTTTGCTTTTCTAATTTAATTAAGAATTGGGCAAATATTAGAATGCTTATTGAAATGATCAAGTATGAATAATTGTTAAAACTAACAAACTTTAGAACCTAATGCAACTGTCTCCCCCTTATCTATTGTTAAAAAAATTGGTTTTCCATCTATTCTATCTAATGCTAAAATCATTCCTTTTGATTCTACATTTCCTATTGTTCGAGGTGAAAGATTTGTACATACAATTACTAACTTTTCTTCTAATTCTTCAGGTTTGTAATGCATAGCCGCTCCGACTACTACTATTCTTTTTTCCGAGCCGAGATCTACTTCCGCTTTGTAAACTTTGTTCAATTTTGGTAGATATTCTATTTTTTTTATTTTTCCAAATCTCAAGTCAATTTTACTAAAGTCATCAAATGTAATATTCTCAGATTCAGTTTTAATATTATTTCCCATTTTAAGTATTTAAAAATGTAAACTGCTACTATATAATATATCTTTGATACATAGAAATTACTATTTTTTGCACAGATATAATATGGTATTAGCTAAAGAATGTAAATTTGATCAATTGTATATTAAATACTGGAAGAGGTTAAACAGCAACAACAAGAACAACTACTGGCAAAGCTGCTATAACATAAAAATTAGATTGATAATACAATGAACACCATAAAAGTAAAAAAAGAATATTTTAATGTAGACTTAATGATGATAAAAATCGAAATTCAAAATGATGGAATAATGATTCAATTCTAAATTTTGAAGCAGGCTTTAGACTTAAAATGAAAAAAAGAGAATCATAAGAATCAAATGGTGATTTTTTTGCAGGTCATGAATCTTGAGCTCATGCATTGAAGCTTAGATAGCAAAAGGAAAAGAAAAAGTATCTAATTATACAATACATAAAATCGTTCGTCAAATGAGAACAATTACTATAGTTATGAATATGTATTAATCCATTTCCATTACTGCATTTCCAATACATCTATTACATATGATAAAAATATCAATTTGTTGTATGAATTCTTAAATTGCTTATAGAAACAATAAAAAGGAAAAGATATAGTCTGCATATATAACATGAAATATAAAGATCTTATAAGAACCTCTACTAACTCACATTCATTCATCGTTATAGAAAAATTTGATGTAAAGAAATGAACTAAAATTTCAACTTAAGAAGGAATTTTTTTGATGATTTATCTGTACGATAATAGAATTTCTATTTTTTTATTTGGTGTTTCCCACGATTCAGTATATTCGGTAATTGGCAAATATATACTGAATTTTATTTAACTTAAGTATATGAATTATACAACTATATTCGGTCAGATACCCTAGTACTTTCATCATGTTTTCAGAATAGGATTTCATCATTCCACTACTCTTTAGTTGATTCTATATTAAAAGTTAAACTAAATTAGCTCATTATATTGTATAAACATACAAAGTATCTTTTATAAGAAAATCAAAATTGTACTATATGTCTTTAGAAGAAAAAATATTTGACAAAATTTTTTCTTCAGGTGTATCTGGACTGAAAAAAACTGATTTAATCAAAGAATTTTCATCAGTTAATCTAGATAGTATCTTGAATACATGGATAAAAGAAAATAAAATTATTATATCCAAAAAAGGGAGTACAAATTATTGTTGGCACAAAGATAGTTATTTTCAATATCTCTTGGATTCCGATCCAAAATTCAAATATACTTTTGAACTATTAAAAGAAGTTGACATTTCTTTTAAAAAATTATCGACTTCTATTGATAAACATGTAGAAAGGCTAGAAGGCAAGATGATTGTTTTAATGGATTCAATCTTAGCAAGAACTACCAATAATCATAACTTTGAAAATAGCATTCCTAATCCTCAGAAGGTTATTAATTTACAAAATTTTAGTGAAGATTTTGATTTAACTATATGTAAATACTCGGATTCAATTGGATGGGTTCCCTTGGCCACTCTTAGAAATGATCTCTCTAATAAATATGAGATTTCAGAAAACGAATTCTATAACCTTGCAGAACAATTAGTTAATGAAAATAGGTCTAAATATGAATTGTCTACAGGGGGGAATGAAGGAATTATGATTCGTGGATTGGTATATGGCTATGTAAGGTGTTTGTAATTTGTATCCATATAACCTTAACAAAAATCCTTTTCCAAGTAGTCCTACACCTAATTTAGAAGATGCTCAGCTTTTAGGTGGTAAAAGACATCAAGAATCTAGAAATTCAATTTTGACATGTATTGAAGATGTTGTAAAACAAAGAGAAACGAGCAATAGTAAGGAAAAATTTAGAATAATTACTGTTATTCAAGATGTGGGGTCAGGAAAGACACATCTCACTCTGAATATAAAAATATCTGGAACAAATGAAAAAGCAATTATTTCTTATCTTGATATGTCACAAATATATCCTAAAAATATTCCAAGTATTTACCAATCTATGATTAGCGGTTTTGAACCTGAGTATTTGTACAATTTGAAAAAAGAGTTACTTTATTATATAAAAGATCAAATTAAATCTAATAATAAAATTGCGAAAAAAATTTTTAAATTAGGATTTTTTGAATCTTTAACAGGTAGAGGTATCGATAATAAAATCCTGCAGATATTAGAAAATAGATTACAGCCTGATTTAGGATACATTGATACTATTCTTAACGAGGAGGATTTTTCTAAAAATGACATTTCTACAATCAAAACTATAATAGAGAATCAATTTGAAAATAATGAATCCATCACTTTAATGGATATGATAAATCGTCTTTCGACTTTATCAAAAATTAATTTAAAATTATTTAATAAGATTTCTTTGTATCAATTCGACGAATTTGATAACAATGAAGAAACACTCTCATTTATGAAGGCTATTATTAATGCTCATATTTCTAATACAATCTTAATGCTAATTCTCACTCCCTCCTCCTATCTAAAAATCGCCTCAGAAAATAGCTCAATTTATGATAGGTTAGAAAAGGCTAATTATAAAATTGATCTCGCTGGATCAAACTCTTTTGAAGAAATCTCGGATATAGTATTAGAATATATTAAATTTTATAATTTTAATACTACTATTACTGATGATCAAAAAAATGAACTTTTCTCGCAAATAAAAATATTATATGAAGATTTTGACTTTAGAAATATCAGATCTATATTGAATATTATGTATAGTGCGTTTGAAATAGCAAGTAACAAAAAAATGTCCATAATCAATGAACAAATTTTGGATGAAACATTACGTAAAACCTACCCGGGTTTAAAAATAAAAGGAAGTCTAGTGGACATATCAATTTCTGACTATATTAAAATTAAAAATCGTATCGACTCCAGTAGAGATATAAAGAAAGAAATTGTAAATTCCTTGAGGGAATTAATAAATTATCTTCACAAACATAATATAAAATGTAAATATGAATCTTATCTACCCTTAGAAGAAGAAGCAGTCAATATAATCTACAAAGATCATCGTGGTTCAACATCTCAAATCACAATGCTTTTAAATGAATCAACTTTAACAAAAATGCAACGTACAGTCTTAAATAATATGGAAACAAAAGTTAATGATTATAACTATCCTAAGATTACGACTACCATAAACGATTCAATATCAATCAATTTAGATCGAACAAAAATAATTGATTTACTATATGTTTACGATAAGATTAATCGTAATATTCATACTATGGCTGATAACAATAAAATATTATTATTAGCTAAATCCATAAATCTACATTAAATTTTTTTTATTTTTATAAACCTATTTGAATAGACTAAAATATCTATAAATTGTATTATATAAAGTGAAATTTAGGCAGTTTACTACTCTTAACGACTTAATTAGCAATGTCCATCAAGACGGTCTTGGAATAATTCAATATGCCGAGGATAAAGTTCCTTGTATCTATGTTCAACAACAGTTGTATGATCTTATTATGGAAAAATGTAGAGGAAAAAAATATGTAGTTGACGTGTTACTAAATATTTTTTATGATGGCAATCATGTTTTTGTCGATATTCAGATGGAATTTATCGACCTTGGAATTGAAGAAAATTTCTTAATTCCAGGCAGTACTTCCATTAACTTTTTTGATGCATTAAACGATAGTGGATTATTAGGGATTATTCCTAAAAGTAATGGACATACTTATACATCTAATATTTTTCTAATTCAACTTCCAAATAAAGAACGAATTTCCAAAGCCGTGGATATAATCAAGTCAAATTTGAAATATTCAAAGAAAGAATAATAATGAAAAAACAATATAAAAGCAAAAAAAAACGTTACGAAGATACTAACGTAGAAGGTACAAAAGATAGCGTTAATTCTTCCCCTATTCCGAAAGAAATTGATACTCATTATAAATTATATGGAAAACATGTATGGGAGATTAAATATTACGAAAAATGTGAAATTTGTAATTCTCATTTCGATGAATTTGGTTTCTGTGCATGTGGGAGTGGTAAAAGTTAAACTGATGCTTTTACTATAAACCATGCGACGACCGGGATTTGAACCCGGGTTACCAGATTGGCAATCTGATGTCCTAGACCAAACTGGACGATCGTCGCCCATACGACTTCAGTTATGTTGGTTATTTAGCCTTTTTTATTTGGAAAGGGATTGTGTTCATTGCAATCTATTTTGCGTATATAGAACTTTCGAATTGCAAAGGTGTTTTTGGATTATTATTAAATGAGGTAAGAGAGTTTATTGTTATCATACCTTACTGCTATATACTTTGAGTTTAGATTGGATGTTTTAATTTTTATATATAATGAATGTTAATAATTTTTCTGTTATAGTAATCAATATTTATTAGATTAGGTTAGGTTTAATAGATGGCAAATTAAATTAATTTAATTTTTTTATTAAATATTGTTTTACAAACTATTTAATATATGGTAATTATTCTCAAATGAATAAAGAAGACAATGTTCTTCTTTTAATGTTTATTTCTAAATCTAATAAAATAAATCTACTAGATATTTTTTTAAATCTATATACATATAGTATAATCTTATTTTTCTATAGTAACATAATTATTTTTTAAACTGTAATACCTTCTAAATTGCATAGGGGCGTTTTTATAATTCTTTATCTCAGCATTTGAAAGTATAATTACATATTAGAATAATGAAATAAATTCAAAAAAAGTATCAGTCAAAATCTTTATTGCATAGATCAATTTTGGATAACTAAAACCAAAGTCGAAAATCCTCTCTTTTCAAAGACAATATTATCTTTGATCTCTTCCACTATTACAGTAGCCGAAATAATATCATTATTAACACAAGTTTTGGCATCAATTACTATGTAGTCATTTAATATATCTGCGGATTCCAAACTTGATTTGTTGAATGAATAATTAACAGGGGAAGAAGAGTTTAATAAAATTAAATTATACTTGTCATAATTACCTATTCTTACTCCTTTTCCATAATTTGGAATAGCCTTTATGTTTAACCTTATTTCCCCTCTAGGATTGTATGTATATCTTGACAAATTGTTTACAAAAATTGAAAATTGAAATGGATAGCCTGCTGTATATTCAGCCATTTTAGAAATGGCATCATTCATAATAATATCTATCTTTTTTATAGTGTCCCCAAACTTATCAATAATATGATTTGATTTAGTAACTACATCGTTAATTTTTTGTTTTCTTATTTTCATTTCTTCCGGAGAAAGATTATATCTATCTACCCAATTGAGATAATCTAACGACAGATCTTTAATAAACTCTGCACATGTATTCTGATAATTCTTTATATTTTCTTTTTCAGAATTGATATTTTTAATAGACATAATTTAGTTATATAATTAAAAAGTATAAGAGAATATAAATAGATATAGCATTATGTGATAATTTATGATGTTTAGCAAAATTATTGAGGATTTAAAAATGAATTTTAATACAAATAGAAATTTCTTTGTGAAATATTCAAAGAGTAACCCGAATATGATTTATTCAAAAATAAACGACATAGCACAATTTGTAGGTTCACGATATGGAATAGATTTAAAGTTGCATTTTCCAGATCCCAGCAAGATCTATGTATTAGATTCTTATGGAAGCGAAAATATTGGAATTGTTGTTGATAGATTTAAAAAAAACTTTTCCATATCACGAGAACTAATAAAATCAAAAGCAATAGAAACTATACCTGGTGCATCAGTTTCAGATGCTTATATGTATGAAGGAAAGGAAGGAGTTCGTATATTATTTAATAAGGGACGATTAGAGTTATTGCCAGGATCAATACACATTTGGAGTCAGATAGATAAAGATGTTGAAAACTATGTTAATTGGATATTGACGAATGTATTAGTTAAAAATTAAACTTGACTATGCTATTCCTATTTAATGTGTCTATCTAAACTTATTATATCATATTTATATTTTAATTTGTCTTCTTCATTGTATATTTCAGCTTTTACAGGCAATGGCAAGTTCTTTGAAATCCAAAAATTGCTGCTAAGATCTTTTAGTTTATAACTCAAAACAAATGTTTCCAATTCTCCAATTTTTGATGGCAAATATTCTTTCGAAGTAATTTTGATAGGTATATTTATTATTCCAGTATTAATGGAATCCCATTTTGCACCTATTACTAAATATTTTGGTTCTCTTGCGATGTCTTTTATTTGTAATATTGATGATTCCACAATATCTATATATTGTTGATTTTTTACTTGTTTCTCTTTCATTAGCAAATTGGATTTTGATAACTGGGTATAAATTTTTGCTGATTTACTTTCATTAGATATAGTAAATTCAGTATTCCAATAATCTGGATTATTTCGAAAGAGGATATTTATCAAATAATTGTCTATGTTCTTGTTTCCATTTTGTATCGTTAAATTATACAAGTATTCGTCACCATCATGAATTTTATTTCCAGCTGACCATAGGTCTTGCTCTTTAGGTATTGTAATTGATCTTGCCGGACTATCAAATCCACCATTTGAAGCGATTATAGCTATATTTATGATAATAGATAATAGTACTAATGACCCAAAGACCACAACAACACGTTTCTTGCTAGACAAACTTTTTCTTTAAACAAAAATAACTATTCTTAGATATTTGAGCTAAAAAAAGAGAGGTAATGAATATCTATTTAATTGGAACCTGAAATTCTACTTGTTCAGTAAAGATTCCTGTGTCTTGACCTTTGACACTAGTCACTTTAATTTTAACAGTTACTATCCCCGGTTGATCAAATGTTATACTATGAGATTTGGTACCTTCTCGTGCCAACTGATTTTTCAAATCTAGCAATGTAGTATTGTTTGAATCCATTATAACAAGATCGTAAGTAGCCTGAGTAACAGGAAATTGATCTTTGTCTAATATGTCTACAGTGAATGTGGTTTCATTGCCTGTAGTTATTGAAGAGGGTTTCCAATCTAAAGTAACATAATAGTCTCCACGGGCAGTTCTCTCTGTCAATGGAGGAGTCACTTCCACTATAGACGCTTCAGGCATGGGAGGTTGACCTTTTCCTGTCTCTAGTAATAAATACTGAAATTGGATTGGAGCAGAACCGGTTGTAACATCAACATAGGTTTTCGCCATCACTGGGTAAGGAAACTCGTTCTTAATCCATGTATTGCTGGCCACACCTTTGTAATATTCTACTCTTACAGTATCGACTGGTTCCTTAAATGCTGGAATGTTTAATTCTTGATGGCCGGATGGTTTAATCTCAGACCCTCCAATAGAAGCTATTTTGCCCCATGATGCTGAATTCAACGATTGACCAGGCTTAGCGACAAATGCCGCTAGCCATTGTAATGAACTAGCATAAGCGCTTCTATATTTATTCATTTCAGGAGGAATTTTAGAAGTTCCTAAAGCAGTTAAATCCAACGGGCTTAGTATAAAGGTTCCATTTAATACCTTGCCTTGATCTTCTACAAACACCGGTGCTATCCAATTTCCTTTATTATCTTGGTCCTTGAAATATATTGTCATAGTAAATTCTCTACCATTATTAGTATCAAAATGACTTATTGTGTATTTTACATACATATCTTTAGTTACACCTTCTCCTACATACCAATTATCATCTACAGCAAACGCGTTTGAAAATAAAAGGTCCGTAGTGGCTAGTATAGCAAAAGAAAGTAAGACAGGAATAATAAATATCTGCAATTTTGCGAGTTCGTCTTTTGTCATTACTTGTATTACTTAAAAAGGATTGATAAATGTTTATTATATTATTATGATTTTGTATATAATAATATAAATATAATATTGTAACATATTTCACAATGTGTAATTGCCCTTCTGTTCATTTTTATGAAGTTGAATTCAAATTAGCAGGAATGACTGTGGTACCAACTCATAAAAATTGTGGAGATTCATTAAATGAAGAACAAATATCTAAATTCGATAAAGAGTTAATAAAACACTGGAGATTTGAAGAAGCTGAATAACCTCCAAACTAATATTTATTGCTGTTAAAATTTAGGCAAATTTATTAATGTCTTTTTATTATCAAGGTTAGGTGTCTTTGAATGACAAAAATGCTTAATGTAAATATTGATACAAATGGAATAGATCAACAAGAAGCCCAGGATTGGGTGGCAGAATTAGCGAATGTTTATGCTGACATGGAAATTGAGGATGTTAAAGTTTCTGGAAATAATATTTCTTTCAAAGCTGGATTATCTGGGATGGAAGATACTGAATCTGATGATGTCAAAATGAAGATAGAAGAATATCTTTCAATGAATGAGGCTTTTGAAGTAAAAAATATCTCAATTAAATAGAGTATCCAAAAGATTATTTTTTTTATAATTTAAGTATTTTAAATTTATTTAAGAATCATAAATGAGCATTACTCATCTTTAAATAGTAGTTTTGGGCATATAAATACTATGACTTGTAAAGGTATTTGCGTAAGACATAAAGCACAAAAACCTGTGGGATCTGGGAGATATGCTAGTGGTCAAAAACGTTGTCAAATATGTGAAATATTTATAAAATGGGATGGATTATGGTGCCCATGTTGCGGATATAGATTAAGAACAAAACCACGTAATTTAAAATATAAAGCTAAATTACGTGCGAGAACTAAAAAAATAATAGAACCATTAACAGCTCCAATTATTACTGCATAGCTGAGGGCTCTTTCAACTAAAATTTA
The DNA here is from genome assembly GCA_036769505.1 of Nitrososphaeraceae archaeon. Lineage (GTDB taxonomy): Archaea > Thermoproteota > Nitrososphaeria > Nitrososphaerales > Nitrososphaeraceae > TH1177. Next base: position 70,210 of record DAIPKY010000002.1, on the reverse strand, counting down.
AATAAATTTGTGCACTTAATTAAATAAAGTATTTTTGGGTGCATACTATGGTCTTCTTTTGTTAATGTCATATTTAATAATACAATTTTTATAACAATAAATTTATAAACTTAATGAGCTCCGATGGTGTAGTCCGGTTAAGCATTTCGCCCTCTCAAGGCGACGATCCCGGGTTCAAATCCCGGTCGGAGCACTTTCTATAAAATTCAGTAGTCCGGTATTCTCTTCATTTTACATGTTTCCATGATAATAGGGGGACTATCAAAGACATCATTATTTTTATAGCATTCTTGTTGAAGGTGCTGGATAAATAAATTTATCCTAACAGCTATGGCTATTATGTTATTTTTTGCTGTGGTAGGAATTTGGTATTTGGCGAAAATTTCTTTCGACTGACCTTATAATAAATAATTTCACCTCTTCTCTCAATTACAGCTATAATTGCTTCTTTACCCATTTTCTCTATGGAGCGAATATTTTCAAATAATATATTTGCTTTTACACTTATACCCTCATTTATACCAAAAATCACATATTTTGCAGCTTTTCTGGAATATTCGCCTCTTTCATACACCCGAAAATCATCTCCAAAACCGAAACCTTCCTTTGCAATATAACCACGTGTCCGAAGATCCCTAAATATCAAAAATTTTGTAAAAATAGAGAGATCATTTTTCAATAATGTTTGAAGAAAAGTTGAGAAATCTAGTGTAGACTTTTGTTTTGTAAGAACTAATCTTTTAGAGTACAACAGAAAAAGGGCTTCATAATTTTCCAGTATATACATATCTTTAATTTTTTCTCCATATCCTTTACTTCTTAATTGGTCTTGTTGTTTAACCGAATCAATCAGTATTACCCCGTTTCGATCTATTATACCGTCTATTACAAACGCAAATTCTATATCGTTCTCATTTGATAGATACACATCTTCCAACGTAAACGAATAAATCAAAGTTTATTTTAAATATAAAAAGATTCGTGATTCAAAAATGAAAGGTGCTAATTATAGGGAACCCCGTGGAATGCCATATGTTAGAAGAGAATATATTGCAGGCAAACCTCAATCTAAAATTGCAAAATTTTCTTCTGGACATGCAAGCAAAGACTATGATTTTAAGTTAGAATTATTAGTAACTGAAAATATTCAAATACGACACAATGCACTAGAAGCTGCTCGATTGGCAGTCAATAAAAGAATGGCACAAGCAGGAGAAGATACTTTCTTTTCCAAATTAAAGGTATACCCACATGTTCTTCTTCGAGAAAATAAGATGATTGCTACAGCTGGTGCAGACCGACTTCAGGAAGGAATGAGAAGGGCTTTTGGTAAAGCTACAGGCTTAGCAGCACGTCTTAAACCTGGCCAATCTATTATTGAAGCCTACGTTCTGTTAGATAATCTTTCATTAGCAAAAGAAGGTTTTAAAATAGCATCTAGCAAAATAGGATGTCCAACCGAAATTCGTATAACGAAATTAAAATAAACTAGTAGATTTAAATTTTTATAAACTATTATCTCGTATCTTTATTATTTTATTATTTATATGCGTATATCTTTAACCACTATATTTGAGTGTGAAAAAATTAATATATATATATCCTTCATACAATTTTATCTAAGTGACTGTTTCATGGTAAAAAAATAAAAATTCCTTAATACTTATTTTGAATACTTCAAGATATTTACTTGTAATAAATTAATTTTTTATCCGAAAGAAGATTTGTATATATTTGGGTAAAGATAAACTTTATTTGCCCTTAAATAATTTTCATAAAAATGTAACTCGAATACTTTTTCATAGTATAATTTTTGGATAAAAACTTAATTATATAGTTGAAGGTTTTTTTTACTTGGTATTTAACAGTACTTTAACTATCATAACCTTTATTGTATGAGATTTGTTTTTCATATGTAAGTAATATGAGATTTCTTCCGGATTTAGATGCTAAAGAATATGAAGGAAAAATAGCCTTTGTAAGGGTTGATTTTAATGTAAGCATACAAAATGGTCATATCGGTGAAGATTACAGAATTCGAATGTCACTTCCTACCATAGAATATCTTACTAAAAGAAACTGCAAAGTTATTTTGGCATCTCATTTGGGGCGGCCTATAAACCATCAAAATAATTATTCGCTAAAACCTGTCGCACAGAGATTATCATCAATGCTTTCGAAAACACAAGTGAGCTTTGTCAATAATTCTATAGGGGCGGAAGTTGAAAACAAAATTAAAAGCCTTCCATGTGATGGTGTTTTATTATTAGAGAATCTGCGTTTTTATAAAGAAGAAGAACTTAATGATCCAGAATTCTCCAAGAAACTTGCCTCTCTCGCTGATATATATATCAATGATGCATTTAGTACTTCTCATAGAAAACATTCTTCAACTTATGGAGCAGCTACACTCTTTAATACTAAATTAGGAGGATTTAATTTAAAAAAGGAAATAGAATATTTGACCATGATAAAGGAAAATCCTATGCGTCCGTTTATAATAGTTATTGGAGGTGTAAAGATTAAAGACAAAATTGGTGCTTTAGAAAATTTATTACCAAAAGCAGATAAAGTGTTGATAGGTGGGGCTGCTGCCTATACTTTTTTAAAATCCAAAGGATTTAAAATTGGAAATTCTATTATTGATTATGACTACCTCAAATGGGTAGAGCTTTCCTTAGAGAGATATGGTGAAAAAATTCTTTTACCTACTGATCATCTCGTATCATCAAATCCAGAAAACTCTTCTCCTATTTACTCTAAGGAAAACATTCCTGATGGGATGAGCGGATTTGATATTGGAAAAGAGACTATACAAAATTTTTCTTCTCAACTTTCTTCGACGAGAAAAGGCACAATCTTTTGGAATGGACCAATGGGATTCTTTGAAAAGGATGTTTTTTCAGAAGGAACTATAAATATTGCTAAGAGTATGGCACTTGCATATTGGAGAGGATCCACAACTCTGATTGGGGGAGGGGATACTATGGAAGGAATGAAAAAAGCAGGTGTCTCTGAAAAAGAGGTAAGTCATGTATCTACTGGTGGAGGAGCTACATTGAGATATCTTGCAGGGGATAAGATGCCTGGATTGTTTATACTAGAATAAAAAGTTGAAAACTCATAGTAGAAAATTATAAGAACAATTATATAAATGGAATATAGAGCGTCTTTTTGATTAAATTAGTAAATTATTCGTTATTACAATTATTTATAAATTCATCAATATTTTCCAAACAATGTAATACCATACTTTTACTTCTCTTTATAATCCAATAAGGAAATTCCGCAGGAGTAAAGATATGTTGTTCTCGAAATAAGACAGGTAGATATCCACCATGAGTAAAAATCTGAACTACTACGTACTTCTCCGATACACTGGCTATTTCTTCCTCAATACTTACTTCGTTCTCCTCTATCGTTCTTCTATACAAAACAACAGGATGATTATTCTTATTGCTAATTAAAAGCACTTTTTCTATCTTTTCTTCGAACTTTTTAATTATAACTTCATCTAATGTAATTTGGGTATTATGAATAGAATTTTTTTTTCTCTTGCGCAAATAGTATTAAAATTAATGAGGAAAGAAGGAAATTAAATATTTCTGTTAATAATTTTTAACTAAAGGATGAGCAGTTGATTTCAAAATCGTTAGAACAGTAATAATATTTGTTATTCTTGTTTGGATAATAATATGATCTATTATATTTTTTACCTACCTTTAACTATGAGGTTTAAATCCTGTCAAATGATTATTAAAGTAATTTTAAGCCGCCTGTAATTTTGTCTATTAAATGATTTGGTGCAGGGCCAATTCCAACACAAGTAGCAGTCCCTGCGTCAAGTTGAGTTAATCCAGCATCTATAACAATAGCAGTTGCTAGGTTACTAAATTGACCTAGCTTATGAATTGTCTCTAATTCCTTTATTGAATTAACTTTTAAAATTATTTTTGGTTGACCCACATTAAACCATTCCTTAAACCATTCAAAATTTTTATTTCTGGCTTTTTCACTTGCTAATATTGCAGCATGGGCGACTTGGGCAGCTAATTTTCCACTTCCCATTTTCAAATCTTTTCTCACTATTATGACTTGTTTTAATTCCATGAAAAATACATTTTAATTATTAATATTAAAGTAATTTTATAATATCATGGAAAAAAAATTTGATTCCATTGTTGTAGGTGGAAGCATTTCAGGATTATTATGCGCTAGAGAAATTTCCAGGTCTGGTCTTTCTGTTGCTGTATTAGAAGAAGATTATGAAATTGGTACTCCAGAGCATTGTGGGGGTTTAGTTAGTCTTGAGGGATTAAAAAAGTTAGGAATAATTCCATCAAGTAAGGCAATTTTAAATGAAGTAAATAAAGCAAAAATTGTTTCCTCTACTAAAGGATTTGAAGTCTGTACAAATAGAGGAGAAATAATCGTATTAGACAGACGAGAACTTGACAAACAAGTCGCATTTCAGGCTCAGAAATTCGGAAGTGAAATAAGAACAAGGAGCCTAGTAATGTCAGTAAATTATGATAAATCCAAAAAAGAGTTCGTAATCAAAACTAAAGATAATGTTTATTATTCTCAGTTTTTTATTGATGCAAGGGGCATTACTTCTCTTATCAATAATCATAATCGAGAAGGTGTTTTGCAATCCGCACAATATGAAATTTATGCAGATTGGATAAGTCCAGATGAGATATTAGTAAAACTTGATAAAGAAAAATACCCTGATTTCTTTGCATGGATAATCCCTAGCGGAAATGGCAAAGGCAAGTTCGGAGTAGCCGGAAGGAAAATAAATACATTAGAAACTTTGGACTCATTTATCGAAAGTTTCGGTTCTAAATATTCTATCATAAGGAAAATTTATGCGCCAGTTTGGATAGGAGGACCATTAAAAAAATTTGTATATGATAATAAAATAATTATTGGTGATGCAGCAGGTCAAACAAAACCTACTACTGCTGGAGGTATTTTTTCCTGCGGAATGGGCGGTATTTTGGCTGGAAAAAATATTGCACGCTATAAAAAAAGAATTTTTAATTCATTATTGAATGATTATGAGAGAGATTGGTTTTCAATATTTGGTAAAGAGTTCCAACAAATGATTTTTTTTAGAAAGATCATGGAAAGGCTAGACAACAAGTCAATCGATGCCGTTTTTTCTATTATTTCTGATTCTGATATTTTAGATATTTCAAGATCTGCTAATTTTGATTTTCATAGCTTTGCTTTATCAAAGATATTAGGATCAAAAAAAGCTATTAAATTAATAAGTACTTTGTTAGGAAATGAATTTAGGCATCTGCTACATTAAGCAAAATATAAATTCGGTGTTTTTCCAATATAATTAAAATGTCAACATTGCAATTGCCTGTCTGTTCATCATGTAATAGACCTATTATGCCAAATGATGAATGTGTGAAATTTTATTGTCCAAATTGTGGGTATGTATTACTGTGGAGATGTCAAAGCTGTAGAGAATTTGCTAGACTTTATAAATGTGTTAACTGTAGTTTCGAAGGCCCTTAAAATGTCACGGCTAATAGCTCGAATTAAGATTCTTCCATCAGAAGCTGACACAGATCTGGATGAAGTAATTTCCAAATTAAAGTCCAACATCCCAAATGAAATGGGTTTAGAAAGATATGGAAAAGAACCTATTGCTTTTGGACTTAATTCTTTGATATGTGATTTTAGTTTGAATGACGCAGAGGGACAAATGGATTCGCTAGAAGAATATATAAAAAAAACTCAAGGTGTTAGCGAAATTCAAATTATGAATATAAGTAGAAAATCAGTAAAAATCAAATAACCAATTATTATGCCTAGATATTTTAATATAATTGAGAAGGCCTATTTTAAGTAGTTTATGAGATATCCTATTAGAAATATTGTTTATGAAAAAATAAAACAATCTAACACCTTAACTGATTCAGAATTAAGTTCAGTCCTTGCCAAAGATGGAATAGAATTGGATCTTCCGGAAATAAATAAGATATTACTAGACCTCGAAATATATGGTCTTTTAAAAGTTTCTTGGATCGCCAAAGATAAGAAAAGGATAGAATTGATAAAATAATGAAAAGTACAGATGGAAATGGAAGATCTGATCACTCTTCTTTAAATTCTATAGTATAAAAGTGCATCAACTGCAACTGCAATAAATATTATAACAAGATAGGGAGCAGTTACTTTGTATGCTTTCCACGCAAATTCTGGAGTGGGATTCTTAGTTAATTTATAATGATAAATTAGCATTAGACTACCCGAAACTAAGGCTATGGCAGTATATAAAAGACCTAAACCAAAAAAGTACAAGGAAAGAGAAAATGGAAGCAATATAGCAGTATTAATGAAGATATATTTAGCAGTCCTTTGATTCCCTATTAAAACAGGTAACATGGGAACGTTGACACTTGCATACTCTTCTCTTGTTTTTATAGCTAAACACCAAAAGTGAGGAGGGGTCCACATAAAGACTAGCCAACCCACTAAGAACCCAGTTAAATCAATCGTACCAGTTGTAGTTGCCCATCCTGCCATTGATGCCGCACTTCCAGCGAATCCTCCTATCACAATATTAAATGCGGTTGACCTTTTAAGCCAAACAGTATAAATTATTACATAGAAAAATATTCCCAAAGCAATCATAAATGTAGCGACAGGATTTAATGTTAACCAGGCAATTATAACAGAGATTATACTCAGAGACAGACCATAAATTAGAACGGTATTTACCGATAATTTATTAGCTGGAATTGGTCTTTTAGTAGTTCGCACCATCAATCTATCTATATCCCTGTCATAGTAATGATTTAATGCACTAGAACCCATGGAGGCAAGTGCTCCTGCTAGAAGTAAAAAACCAAGTTGCCAGAAAGATACATCCCAAGGAATAGATGGGGAACTGTCAAACCTAGTTGCGCCGAGCATAGAGGTTATTGCTGTTATAACCAAAACGACTACAATACGAGGTTTTGAAACTTCAATATATGATTTTATGTCCACTGCATTGGATCTCCAAATTTTATTTACATATCTTGGATTTATTTTATTCGTTAACCAGGTGTGAATCCTTATAATATTACACTAAATATTTTATATTAGCATGGGTTGAAAAGGTTAAAATTATAGCAAAATTCTTCAACTCATAAAGCATGCCAGACTGGGACTTGTTAACGCCAGGCATAGGACTGACCTCTATAGGGATTGTAGGTGTATTGGTTTCTCTTTCTGGAATTGCAAAAACATTCATTGATGGGATGCATGCAGTTTCTCTGCTGACGCTTTTGATAGGTATGGTTTTTTTGACTCCAGGCATTTTTAAAGACGGATTTCCCTCTTCTCGTAAAGCTAAATTAGGATCATTTATAACATTAGGAGTATTAATTATAATTGGGTTAGTTGCTGCTATCTTTTCAAGTGGACAAACTCCAACAATATTTGTTTACATTGCAATATTACTACTTATTTCTGTACCAGCAGCTGCAGTAATTCTTGGAATCTATAGAAATAGTTCAAAAGTGAAACTTTATCTTGCCTCATTTGTTGTGGCAGTTATAATAAGTATTATTTCTTTTTCTACTCTAGGTATGCAGCTCCAAAATCCAGAAGCTGACTCACAGGAAAAAAATGGAGAAATACCCGATCAAAAACCTGATACAAATATCGATATAACAAAATTAGCTAAAGTTACTATTCTTCCAGGATCTTCTGCCCAAGGCAATCCATCTTATGATCCTGCTCAATTAGTAGTCAAAAAAGATTATTTAGGTATTAATTGGGTAAACCAGGACAATGTGCCTCATACAGTGACTAGTTTGAAAGATGATGGTAAGTCATTTGATTCTTCTATTATAATGGGAAATGCTAATTATACCCTTTTACTCTCTGATCTGAAAGAAAAAGAATATGACTATTTCTGTACAATACATCCATATATGAAGGCAAAATTTCAGTTAGAATAATAATTTTATTCATTATTACTAACTATTAATAATTTTTTTCAATTCTACTCGATCAAAACTAGATGTATGATAAATTATTATTTCATTATTTATTACATAACAAAGGATATTATTGTGTGCTTATATTGTTTAGGGATATAAACAATACCTTCTTCTATTTTATGTATATGGAATATATATCAATCCACCATAACCATTTAAACACACTAGAGAAATTAGCAATAAAAACATTACCTAATGAATCATGTGCTATATTGTTAGGTAAAAAATCTAATACCAATTCAATTGTTAATAATATTTTACCTATGAACAATTCTTCTCACTCACCGATCGAATTTAATATCGATTCTGACGATCTATATCAGGCATATAATAAAGCTGTATTGATGAATTTGGATATTCTTGCCATATTTCACTCACATCCTTCTCAACCCATTCCTTCCGCTAAGGATAAACTCTTTATGTTGATTAATCCTGTTATTTGGATAATTTACTCTACTTCTTCGCATACCTTTAAAGCATTTATAAGTGACAAGCAAAATGAAATCACAGAAATTAATATACTTTTAATTAAGGATTAATTCTGTAAGGATCTCTAGGATATAATACAACTTCTCTTACATTCATCGACCCTGTTAAACACATCATTAATCTATCAAGACCTAAACCACAACCAGCATGGGGAGGCATTCCCCAATCAAACACCTTTAAGTGATCTGAGAACTTAGATGGATTTAGACCCTGTTCTGATAATCTATTTCTAATTTTAGAAGGATCATGCTGTCGTGAGCCTCCAGATATTAATTCTAAATAACCAATTTGTAAGTCAAATGAGTCCGAAAGAAAAGGATCATTTTCATTTTGAAGAATATAAAAGGGTTTTAATTTTAAAGGCCAATCGGTTATAAAATAAAATCCAGGATGTAATTGGCCTAGCTTCCGTAAAGAGGAATCAGATAAATCATCTCCATATTCCACAACCTCACCATTTTCTTTTAGTTCTTCGATACAGGAGAGATATGTTAGTCTCTCAAATTTGGTTTCATTGGACTTTTTTACAAATTCATTTTTTGTATAGTCTATCAAACCTGAACCTTTTATTCCTTCTATAACTTTTTTTATTACCCGTTCCATTATTTCCATTATATCATAATAGTCTAAAAAAGCCGCTTCAATATCTACACTATAAAATTCTGTTAAATGCCTTACAGTATTAGATTTCTCTGCTCTAAAATATGGCGCTATTTCAAAGACACGATCCAATGCCAATACAAGTTGTTCTTTATAAAGCTGAGGACTTTGAGCAAGATATGCTTTATTCTTAAAGTAATCAAATTCAAATAAATTTGCACCTCCTTCACTGGCACTTCCTATAATCTTCGGTGTATTGACTTCAAGAAAAGACATCTCCCCTAAAGTTTTTCTTATAATTTCTAAAGCAATAGATCTAATAACAAATAATTTTGAAACGTTTTCATTTCTCAAGTCTAATGCTCTTGCATCCAACCTTTTATCAATTGCTGATTCTAATCGTCCAGTGGGATCGATTGGAAGAGGATGGTTAGAATGATATATGTCTCCAATTTTTTCTAATTTTAACTCTACTTTCATTTCTTTTGCTTTGCTTTTTTGTAACTTACCGGAGAGTATGATAGAGCTTTGTCTCTGTATATCTCTTATTTGTGGAAACTCTGTGGGATCGACTATTACTTGAATTGGTCCTGTTATATCTTTAATTAATAAAAATATTATTTTCCCAATGTCACGAATATCTTCTATCCAACCACCGACATTTACTTCATGTCCTAGTAGATCTTCGTTTAATTCTTTAGCAAAATGGGTTCTCTTCAATTTTTTCTTTCAATTGAATTTATTTCATGGTTTATTTCAATTTTTTCCATAATCTTATAGTGTTAATCTATATATTCTACAAGTAATTCAATATTTCTAATTTCTTTTGCAATTTTCGTAACAAGTTCGGTGTCTATATTCATATTTTCATTTTTCTTTTTTGATATTATTATTTTTGTAAGTTTGTTTCCATCTGGCAGCCAGACTAAATTAATTGAAACAATCTTTACAGGAAAGATTAAATTTTCAATAAATCGTCTCTCTGTGGCACCGCTTTCAATGAACCATACACCATTGTTAAATCCTTTTTTTATATAATTTAATAATTCCATATTCGAACGTAATATACTAATATCTGATGTGGGAAATATCAATATCAATTCTTCAGCAATTTTGTAAGCTCCAACTAATGTAAATTTATCAATTATACTTTTTTTATCTGCTAATTCAGTTAATTTCATAGATGCCTCAATATCTCCGACTGAAAGATGACCATTTTTGAATTTAGATTCACATTTTGAACATAAAATTCCTGTTTTAGCATCGAATGAACAAATAGGAGTTTTCAATAATTCTCAATCATTAATTCTATTTGCTCTATATATATCTAGAGAGCCAAAACCCGATAAGAATTTGAGAATTCCAAATATATTTATTCAGGTTATTTGTTAGTAAGATTTGTTAAAAAATAAGTTACTTATAAATGGTTTAAGTGTCTCTTACTATATACATAATAAAAGTATCAATGCAGTTGATAATGTTTTTATAGAATTAAAAGAAGGTGAATCACTTGGCATTGCTGGAGAATCGGGATGTGGTAAAAGCACATTGGTTTCTGCAGTAATGAGAAATATAACATCTCCTGGGAAAATTACAGCAGGAAGTATTTTTCTAGACGGAGAAGAAATAACAAAGTTATCAGATAAAGACTTTAATTCAAGGATCAGGTGGAAAAAAATTTCGCTTATTTTTCAAGGAGCTTTAAATTCATTAGATCCTGTGTATACAATAAAAACTCAAATAAAAGATATATTTGAATCACATGGTCAATCTTATGATAATGAAAAAGTAATAAAATTGCTAGAGAATGTTGGATTAGAAAAATCTGTACTTAACAATTATCCGCATGAATTAAGTGGTGGTATGAAACAACGAGTTATTATAGTTATAGCTTTATTGCTAGAACCTGATATTATCATTGCTGATGAACCGACTACAGCTTTAGATGTCCTGATTCAGGCACAAATAATTAAGGTATTGAAAAAGCTCAAAGAAAAGGGAATCAGTATAATTTTAATTTCTCATGATCTTGCTTTAATTTCAGAGTTAGTAGACAAAATAGGAATTATGTATGCCGGCAAAATTGTGGAATTCAATTTAACTAAAGAAATTATATTTGCTCCAAAAAATGAATATACTAAAAAATTAATATTATCTACACCTCAACTAGAACACATTTTAAGAAAAGAAAATTCAAAGTAGATGAAAAATATTATTTTTGTTTCTCTCTTGTACAATAAAAGTAATTGTATTATAAATTAATTTTTTAGAGATTGATATTCTAAAAATGTCATAAAATGTAAAATTAGAGAGGGTTAATATTTATTGAAAATCATGTAATGGCTTATCTTTATGTCGACCGATTTTTGTGTCTAGTTCAGACATATGGCTTTTTAATATATGTGAATTAGCACATTTATCATGCATAATACCAATTTCACAAAATTCGCATGATGTTACGAAGGATAAACCATTAAATTTTCCTTTACAAAATCCACAACTTTCAGAATCAAGATCATAGTCTATTAATGGTTTCAACCATGGCTCTCTCCATAACAACTGCATATTTAAATAAGTTGATTAAACATATATATTATTTTCAATTGTTTTTTCAATTGGCATTGAGAGAACCATTTGAAAATTTATAAAAATCCTATTCCTACTGTTGATGCTATTATTCACAGATATTCTTCGATATTATTAGTCAAACGTAAGAAAGATCCCTATAAAAATTGTTTTGCATTACCAGGAGGTTTTGTAAATGAAGGAGAGACCATAGAAGAAGCTATTATAAGAGAGGTTTATGAAGAGACTTCATTAGAGGTTTATCCTATAGACATTTTGGGAGTGTATTCCGATCCTAAAAGAGATCCACGAGGACACATGTTGACTGTTGTGTTTATTGTATTAGTTGTCAAAGGAAATCCTACCCCAGGTGATGATGCACAGGAAATTTCATGGATTCCAACATACAAAATTAGTGAATTAGAAATTGCATTTGATCATAAACTTCTTATACAGGATTTTTTGAGATGGAAAAAAGAAGGAGGAACTTATTGGACAAAGAAGAGGAGGTAATAATATATGAGAAATTATATTTCCTACTAAATCTGACAAACGTTCATTTTCTTCAATCCATTTATATTGACTAATTTAATAATAATTATTATGCAATTATCTGAATTGGAAACAAATAAAATACGTAATGATTTTCCAATTTTAACTCGTAAGATTAATGGTAAGCCATTCGTTTATCTTGATAATGCCTCAACTACTCAAAAACCTTCATCCGTAATAAATAAAATTGTAAATTATTACTCCTATTATAATTCTAATATTCATAGAGCTGTTTATGATATAGCAGAAGAGGCTACTAATGCTTATGAACTAACAAGACAAAAAGTTTGCAAATTTATTAATGCCAACTCTCCTCAGGAAATTATTTTTACTCGTAATGCTACTGAAGCAATTAATTTAGTATCTTATTCTTGGGGTAGAAAAAATATTAAAAAAGGAGATGTAATAATATTATCTGAGCAAGAACATCATAGCAATATAGTTCCTTGGCAAATATTAGCTAAAGAAAAAAATGCAGAAATAAAATATTTAAAAATTGGTGAAACGGGAAATTTAAATTTAAACGAATTAGAAGCTTACCTTGATGATAATAAGAATATAAAACTAATTTCTTTATGTCATATGTCTAATGCTCTAGGTAATATTATACCAATAGACAAAATTATAGATATGGCACATACCTATTCTATACCAGTATTAGTTGATGGTGCCCAGTCTGTTCCTCATTTAACAACAGATGTTACTGCGCTTGATTGTGACTTTCTAGCTTTTTCTGCTCATAAAATGTTAGGGCCAACAGGAGTCGGAATCTTGTATGGGAAAAAAAATTTGCTACAAGAAATGGATCCCTTTATTTGTGGTGGAGATATGATTAAAGAAGTTCACAAGGAAAATACATTCTTTAACGATTTACCTTATAAGTTTGAAGCTGGGACTCCAAATATCGCTGATGTTATTGGTTTCAGTTCTGCTTTGGATTATCTAAATGAAATTGGGATGGACAATATACGAAACCATGAAATTGAATTAACAAAATATGCACTTGAAAAAATGTCAGAGCTTAAACAAATAAAAGTATATGGAGATACTAACTTAGTAAATCGAGGTGGAATTATTTCCTTTAATTTGGGCGATATTCATCCACATGATTTAGCAACTATTTTAAATGAGCACTCTATTGCGATTCGTTCTGGGCACCACTGTGCTCAAGTGTTAATGGAAAAGCTTGATGTTTCTGCTACATCTAGAGTTAGTTTCTATATCTATAATACAAAAGACGAGATCAATATCTTTATTAGTGCGTTAGGCGAAGCTATTAAACTGTTTCAACTTTGAGTGATGATATTTATAGAGAAATTATTCTAGATCATTATAGAAATCCTAGAAATAAGGGAAAGATCGATAATGCAGACGTTGTCATTCATGATAGCAATCCTTTATGTGGTGACCAAATCGATATTTATCTCAAAGTAGTAGAGGGACAAATCAAAGATATTAAATTTGATGGAAAAGGTTGTGCAATTAGCCAAGCTAGTGCATCTATGCTAACAGAGATGGTTATGGATAAACCATTAACTAATGCTAAAGATATATCTAAAGATGAAGTATTAGAAAATATAGGATTGACAAATTTAGGCCCTGCAAGAATAAAATGTGCATTATTATCTCTTAAAGTATTAAAGATGGGTATGGTAAAATATTATTCTGACAAAGAACCAAATACAGCTGAAAAAATGGAAAAAGATTCACACCTTTTCTGATTTTATTTTATTCTAAATAATACGGCAATTTGGAAACTATAGTAAACAGATATGTCAAGTCCTTCTTTCTGGAGAGATTTACCAGTACATAAAACTCTTTATTTAGAAAAATTAGAACAAGTCAGATCTGTTTGTGACAGCATGATCCTTGATTATATTAGCCTTGCATCGACAAATGATTTTAGTTATAGAATTCTTTTACCTCGAAAGAATGATAATAATAAATTAGCTAAAAAAATTGGTCTTAGTCTTCAATTAGAATTTACTTCTCAATTAAGAAAACGTAAATTCAAAATTAAGATGAAGGAAATAAAATATATTCATGATACAAAACACTTTGGATGGATTATAACAACCCGTGATTGAACAATACAGCATATGACTAAGACTATTTGTTAAATTTATTTGAGAGAAATGGTTCATTTAATTTTAGTAAATTCACTAGGATTATTGCGATTATTATACCATATAATGCTCCTCCCAATATGTCAGTAAAATAATTTTGAAGAAGATATAGCCGACTGAGTCCTATAAAGGCAGGAAAAATCCATAATAAAGTTCCAAACCATGTTTTGTTTTTAAAAAGCCTAAACCAATATCCAATGATTATTATGAAAGCAGTATCACGTGCAACATGATTAGATGGAAAGGATAAATCTCTTGAAAAGGGTGTCATGCTATCATTTTCAATAGTGTATTTATCAGGAATATGATATTGTGGAATATATTGTTCAAGAGGAGCTGTTCGATTTATTAACGGTTTCAGATAAATTATTGATATAGATAGTACTACAATTGATATTAGGAAAATGAGTCCAATTTTTCTTGTTCTCCTTATTATAGTTAAAATCATTCCAACAATCACCATAGTAAATAAGTCACCCGTTGAAGAAACAATAATCATAAACATATCTAAACTAGGATCTCCTCCCAATTGAAAAAAAAGATTAGATATCAAATTATCAATGTAATTTGTCGCTTTAAAAGTAACTAAAAATGACAAAGTTATGAATACGAAGATTAATAATACAAATGTTTTACTTTGTGGTCTTATCATTTCAGCCATCGCATTTTCGATATCTACTAGTATAGTTATATAAATAATATGACCTCTCGATTTCTTTTTTATTCCTGATTTGCAATGTGATATCTAAATATACAAATGGACAATCTAATCTTTTTTATATTGTAACCATCTCATTTACCAAGGGGTAATTTAAGAATTTGTGATAGTAGTTATTACAGTATGTTTTGCTTTCAAATTTTTAAATTTGCATCTTTGTTGTTTCTATAATTTTCTTTATATTTTCTTCGAGAAAATGAAATTGAGAGAGGACTTAATGCCGGAGGCGGGATTCGAGCCCGCGACCTTTCGATTATGAGTCGAACGCTCTAACCAAGCTGAGCCACTCCGGCAAGCTCAGCAGCGTTTCATTCCTGTTATTCCAAATGTGATATATATTCTATTAATATTCAAATTTCTCATAAATAGTTTGATATTATAAGAGATAATAATTTCATAACAACTTTGGATATTTTTATTTTAAAACACAATTGAGTATTTGAATTTTAATAAGAAATTGATTAGTTTTTTGATAATTCAATCCATTTAAATTTCCTCTGTAAGGTAGAAGTATATACCTTTTTCCAATCTAATTCTACACCATCTAACCAGATTTTCATGATTCTTGGATCAATATAATTTCTTAAAGACGTACCTAAATTATAATCTCGGGTTTCTTTTTGTAGTTTTAATTGGTACTGAAGTTTCTCCATTCTGGATATTAGTTTTTCTTTCTGTTTTTCTGTTTTCCATTTATTAGACAATATATCGTTTCTTATTTTTTCAATAGCCTCTTCCTTTTTTGTTACTGATTCTGTAAATTTTTCTAATGCTTTTTTACTAGCAGGGTTATTGGGGTCAATTCCTTTTTTATGGTTACAAGCAATCGCTGCTTTTAAATTTGCAATTTTGGCTACATAAATTTTTATAGGCTCTGAAGATTTTTTATTAACATCAAGAGGTGGATTTTTTAATGATTCTTTCACTATTTTCGTTGCAAGATAGGTCCTAAATACCTTTGCCGTTAGGCCTGGAACATTTTTAGGATCTATTTTTCTTAAAAATGCATTAACCTTTGAGGAATTTATATTATCAAATATTTCACTATTGTGTTCTTTATCTTTAGTAAATAATTGGATATTCTGATATAACGCTTTTGTGTCTTCAGAATTTATTTCTACTGTTTTTTGCCATGGGACACTATCTTTTCCAAGAAAATTCAGTTCAATGAATTTCTTATTATCTCTTTCAGGAAATTTGATGTGTTCAATTCTCAAGGTGGACGCACCAACTGTGTCTGCTTCATCTTTATCTTTTTCATCCCCTACCCTCATTGCTAATTTAAGTATTAAATAACAAACAGTTGCTATTTTGCGCTGATTTAAATCCCTAGAATTAATCATTTTATTTATAATTTCTTTTTGAATTTTAAAGGCATATTTTTCAAGATTTTTCGCTTTGTCATATTTTTCTTTATCAATATTTTGTCTGAGAAATGCTGAATCATGTAACCATACATATTTTCTTTTATCAGTTAATTTTTCAGTCCATGTAGCTAGCCAAGTTGATGAATGATCATGAACAATATTTTTCCATGCGCCTTCAGGAACTGGTGCATCTTCCCCTAAATTCAACACAACATCTTGAGGTGTTACTCTTGGTTTCCATCTTCCTCTGAGGGGATGTAATCCTCGACCCATGAATAAACCTGGTGGCTCAACTAACCAATTGGCAACTTCAACTTCTAACCCATCAACATATGCTCTTCCATAAAAGTTCTTTAGTCTTTCTCTTTCTTGTTTTTTTTTATCTATCAACTTCTTTTTATCTTCTCTACTTAAATTTTGTATTTTATCTTTTTCTCTTATTTTGAGTTTAAGTTCATCATCTACTAGTGTAAATGCTTCTGAAAAATCAATTTCATCTATGTTATTTGTATTTTGGAACCTATTCGGTAATATTTTTTTAAAATCCTTTAAGAAATTATTTTGAAAAATAGCATCTTTAATATAATGAGTATCTTTCTTTTTTGCCCAAGCATAGACTATTTCTTCTTGTTCATGATTTAGAGCTATTCTTTCATTCTTTATCTTAATGCTTAATCCTTTTAAAATATGATCAGGAGGAAAAGCTACTCCATTGTGCTCCAATGTTTTCCATTTTAAAGTCTTTTCAATGGTATTTGACATTAATAGATACAGAGTTAATGGTCATGTTTTACTATTGATAAATCTTACCAATAAAACAAATGTAAAAATTGGTTCACCTACCCTAGGTCAGGTTTTTTTGAACCTAAAGCGATCCATTTTTATTAATTCTTGATATGATCCAAAATCCTGCGAATCAGACATATCTAGTAATTCATTATCAAAATAATCATCATTTGAAAATGTTTTGATAATTTGATAGTTGGACTTACGTTGAGCGGGTATTTTGCCCACTGTATGTATTATATTTCTAATATCTTTAGGTTTTAATAGCTGTCCAAAAGAGGCTCCAGCCGATGTTGAAATGCTTTCATTGATTAATGTTCCACCAAAATCGTTAGCGCCTGCATCCAATAAGATCTGTCCCATGCGTGGTCCTTCCTTTACCCATGAAACTTGGATATTGTCAATTAGGTTATTAAAAAAAATTCTTGCAATTGCATGCATTTTTAAGACTTCAACTCCAGTAGGTCCATTTCTAATACCATCAATGAGATTTCTATTATACATTGGTGCCTCATTATGTACGAAACTCAAAGGGACAAATTCTGTAAATCCTCTAGTTTCTTTCTGAATTTTTTTGAGTATACTTAGATGTTTGGTAATATGTTTATAAGTTTCTATATGACCATACATAATAGTAGAGGTGGAAGTAATTCCAAGTGAATGAGCACATTTAACTACTTTTATCCAGTCTTCTACACCAATTCTACCTGGGGAAATTTTGTCTCTTATTTCCTGATCTAATATTTCAGCAGCAGTACCAGGTATACTTCCTAAGCCTGCTTCTTTAAGCATTTTTAAATAATCTTCCACTGCGATACCAGATCTTTTTGCCCCGTATAGAATTTCCTCAGGTGAAAAAGCATGAATATGAATATCAGGTATCTCCTTTTTAATAGCATTACATATATCGACATATAACATGCCATCCATTCTTGGAGGAAGTCCTGCTTGAATACAAACCTCGGTAGCACCAAATTTTTCAGCTTCTTTTGCTCTTCTTACTATTTCTGCAATAGGTAAAACGTATCCTTCTTCTTCTCTAAAGTCTCTACTAAACGCACAAAAACCACATCTTTTGATACAAACATTTGTAAAATTTATATTTCGATTTATAACATATGTTACAATATCTCTTTTTTTTCTTTTACAAAGATGATTAGCAACAATTACAATTAAATTCAATTCGATTCCGGTAGAATTGAATAGTTCTGTAGTTTCATCTTCTGATATGTGATTTCCATCAATTACTCTATTCAATATATCGGAAATAACCGGATCGATGTTTTTTATTATACTATCTAAATTCAACTAAATGTTCCTCTTTCACTAATCCATCTAAGCCAATAAAGTTTTCTACATAATTTCGTAAATGAGAAGAAATAAAGTCCTGTTTGTCTATAAATTCTGGATAGACGGGTAATCTTGCCCTAAGCCGCTGATGCTTTGATTCAGTGATATTTTTTAGCTCTTCTATCTTTGGCCATGGAAATTCAGGATTTACATGATCGACTGTTACAGGAGAAATTCCTCCCCAATCATTAATGCCTGCATCTATGAAAGAACTAAAACTTTTGGGAGATAGGTTAGGAGGAATTTGAATATTCATATCCGGCAGGATTAATCTTGCAATTGAAACTATTTTTAAGAAATAGTCATTATTAGGAGAAGGAAAAGCTTCCATTCTAGTATTTCTTTTAGGCTGAAAATTCTGCAAAATTATTTCCTGAATGTTCTCAAATTCATTATTGATACTTTTTAAAAGAAACAAATCATTTATTATTTCTTCTCTAGTTTCCCCAATCCCTATAAGTAGGCCAGTAGTTAAGGGAATTTTCATTTTCCCCGCGTTCTTAATTACCTCGATCCTCTTCCTAGGGTTTTTACTGGGTGCAAATTCATGGGACATGCCCTTTTCTAGCAATTTTTCACTAGAAGATTCAAGCATCAAGCCAAGACTTACATTAAACACCTTTAGCAATTTCATTTCTTCTTTTGTAATAATACCAAGATTAGAATGAGGTAATAAGCCGGTATCTTTTACAATTTTTTCAGATATATCAATTACATATTCTACGAGAGAAGAATAGCCTAATTGCCTTAGCCATAATTTTGCTTCTGTATATCTCTCTTCGGGTCTTTCTCCTGCAACAATCAACGCTTCAGTACAGTTGTATTTTTTTCCAATTTTAGATAAATGAAGCACTTCAGCCGGTTTCATCATAATTGAAGATGATTCCATTGGATTTTTTCTATAGGTACAATAAGAACAATAATCTCTACACAAATTTGTTATATTAATAAAGATTTTCCTAGAATAAGTAATAATATCTTTTTTAAACCTTGTTTTTAAAGAGGCTGAAAGTTTAAATATAGATAGGAGGTCATTAGATTCCAAAAGAGCAAGAGCATCATCTTTAGAAAGAGTCATTTTAGTTTGATATCTTTCCAGAATTTCAGATATAGAGCCGTCTTTAATCGAAAAAGAAGTTTCTGAATTCATCATTATTATATCAATTAGTAAAGTAATTTATCTTTAATTTTTATGGGAGATAGGAAACATCATATATTATATCAATAGTATATGAATATATGAGTGAACCTAATTCTCTAACTGAGACCAATACAAAATTCATAGTGCCAATTAAGTTATCGGATACAGCCACACGACTTAGCGATGAGGTCAAAAATGAATTAAAGAGTATTGGAATGATGGATGAAAAAGGAAAACTTAAATTAAAAGGCGTTAGTCCTAAAATGCTAAAAAGAATGAAAATGGAGTCTGTAGATTGTCCTGTTCTTCAAAGAGAAATATCATTTATCCCCTGTTATGTATGCAAGAATTTTCATAGTAGGATATCTGGACAGGTTTATTGTCGTGGTGAGCCATTATAACTATTAGATTCATTATAAGGGATTTTTTTGACAGAACAAAAAGAGATTGGAATAACAACTAGAAAAGAAGTTGATTTTAGTGAATGGTATACACAATTAGTGACCAAAGCCGGGTTAATCGATTATTCGCCTGTTAAAGGATTCATTGTACTTAAACCATACGGATATAGAATATGGGAAATTATAACGGAATCTTTAGATAAAAAATTAAAGGAATCAGGACATCAAAATGGCTTCTTACCTATTCTTATCCCAGAAAATCTCTTAGCTAAAGAGAAAGACCATTTTAATGGATTTACTCCAGAGGTGTTTTGGGTCACGAAAGCAGGAGAGACTAATTTAACTGACAAGTTAGCGGTACGGCCCACTTCAGAAACTCTCGCCTATCAAATATTTTCTAAATGGATAATGAGTTATAGGGATCTTCCTTTGAAAATGAATTTTTGGAATTCAGCATTACGTGCTGAAATTAAAGCTACTAAACCTTTTATTAGAAACTCTGAATTTCTGTGGCAAGAAGGACATACTGTCCATGAAAATCAAAAAGAAGCTGAAGAAGAAGTTCTGTTGATCCTTAACTATTACCATTATATTTTAGAAAACTTGCTGGCTATTCCAATTCTCAAAGGACGCAAAAGCGATAAAGAAAAATTTGTCGGAGCTGTCTATACTAACACCCTCGAATCATTGATGCCTGATGGAAAAGCATTACAAAT
Organism: Nitrososphaeraceae archaeon; assembly: GCA_036769505.1. Classification (GTDB taxonomy): domain Archaea; phylum Thermoproteota; class Nitrososphaeria; order Nitrososphaerales; family Nitrososphaeraceae; genus TH1177. The sequence goes on along the minus strand of DAIPKY010000002.1, from coordinate 49,384 downwards.
GGCTACTTCTCATAATCTAGGTCAGAATTTTTCAAAGCCATTTGAAATTCGTTTTCTAGGCAGAGATTCTAAACAGTATTTTGCTTGGCAAACCTCATGGGGAATTTCTTGGAGAGTGATAGGAGCATTGATTATGATTCATGGTGACAATAAAGGAATAATTTTACCGCCAAATATTGCTCCGATTCAATTGGTGATAGTGCCTATCTTTAAGAATAAAGACCGAGATATAGTTATTGAAGAATCTAAAAAACTATTTGTTGAACTAAATAATCTAGGTTTCAGGGTTATTTTTGATGATAGAGAAGGATATACCGCAGGATGGAAATTCAATGATTGGGAGGTTAAAGGAGTACCGCTGAGAATCAATATTGGGTTACGGGACATAAATAATAGAAATTTAGAGATTGTTAGGAGAGATACAGGGGAAAAAAGTCTAATTAAAAGAGAAACCTGTAGTAATTCTGTACATGTTTATTTACATCAAATCCAAAAATCCTTATTTGAAAAGGCTAAGACTATGCTCGATAATAGTATCGTAAAAATTTCGAACTATGACGAAATGAAGAAAATCTTAAATGAAAAGGGAGGTTTTATCTTAGCAGATTGGTGTGAAAAAGAAGAATGTGAAAATAGCATAAAAAATGAGACAGGTGCCGATATCCGTCTGATTCCCTTTGAGAACTATACCTTAGAGAACAAATGTATTTATTGTAATGAACATTCTAATAAGACAGTAATATTTGCTAAATCATATTAACGAATTTACTTTCTTGAGTTCTAACATGATTCCTGTAAATTATAATTCCATTTCCTGGATATTTAATTAAAATTATTGACTTAAATTACTCAAAATATAAACAGAGAGGAGTCTCAATATTTGGATGGCATTAATGATATACTCACTTTTTTTGACGGAGGATATGAAGAGTATGGAAACGTAGGGAGATATTTTGGAATCTTAATTATTACGTTTTTTGCTAGTATCATTGTATTTATCCCTGTTCCTTATTTCCCGGTATTATTTACTGCAGGCATTAACCAAAACCTTGATCCACATTTGGTTTCTCTTTTTAGTGCAGTCGGCGCAGTCATAGCTAAATTAATAATTTTTTACATAAGCTACTACGGACGAAATATATTAAGCTCTAAAACGAAAAAAAGAATGCTTCCCCTCCAAAAACTTTTGTCTAAATATGGTTGGCCGGGTGCCTTTGCTGCAGCATTGACTCCAATTCCTGACGACCTTGTTTATATTCCCCTTGGCTTAGCAAAATACAATCCAGCCAAATTTGCTATAGCTACTCTTTCAGGAAAGTTCATTCTTAATGAGTTTATTGTATTTGGTAGTGTTCTTTTAGGCAGACCCGTTGTCGAAGTATTGACTTCCGAAAATACAGATCCTATTTATCTGTATATAGGTGTGGGGGTTAGTATTAGCATATTAATATTGATAATTTTTTTATATCTCCGAATTGACTGGGGAAAGATTATTGGTAGATGGTTTCCATGGACATTAAACAATGACGATGATGATACTATGAAAAATTCAAATAATAAATGATTAGATTTCATGGAACAATAATTGAAAAGAAAAAAATGCTAGATGATAAAGATAATTATTATGAATTTTCAAAAAGCTATGGTTTATGTAAAAAGGATATGATTTTTCCCTTATTTGTTGATGAAAATGATAAATTTCAAGAATTAAATGTGATGCCAGGATTTTTTAAAGTTCCATATAAAGATCTTGTCCAATCCTTAGAAAAAATTGTTGAAAGTGGAATACATTCTGTGATACTTTTTGGGATACCACGACTACGAAATAATATGGCTACTTCAGCATCTTCCAACAATGGCATAGTACAAAAAGCTTTGAGATTGATAAATTCAAATTTTGGAACCAAAATTACTACTATAACTGATGTATGTATCTGTCAATATAATAAGACTGGTCATTGTGGATTATTAAAAAAGGGTAAAAACGTTGTTGTTAACGACTTGACAACTGAACTATTATCCGATATTGCACTAAGTCATGCAATGTCAGGAGTAAATATTGTGGCTCCTTCCTCCATGATGGATGGACAAGTTCAAAGAATCAAAGAAAAACTAGACACTAATGGTTATAAGAAAATAAAAATTCTCTCTTTTTCTGCAAAACAATCTTCTTCCTTGTACAAACCATTCAGATCTGAAACTTTTTTTCATATCTCTGCCAATGAAATAGATAAATCTACATATCAGGTACCATTCTATAATCCACGACAAATAGAAAGAGAAATCGAAATGGATATTTATGAAGGGTCAAATATGGTTATGATCAAACCAGCAATGTCATCTCTTGACCTAATATATAGAATTAAAAAAATTTGTAAGTTACCATTAGTTGTTCAGGTGGTGTCAGGAGAATATTCTATGATAAAAGCAGCCGCTAGATTTGGCTTATTGGACGAAACTTGGTTTATTTTAAACTTGATCGCAGCGCTTAAACGTTCTGGTGCTGATATGATAATATCTTATTCTTCATTAAACATTTCAAAATATCTCTTATAGTGATGGTTGTGTTATCTTTCTTTTGAGACACAATTATATATAATAAATATCTCAATCGATTTATCCCGCGATAGCTCAGCCTGGTAGAGCTTTCGGCTGTAGTAGTTGGCTTATTTAGCTAACCGTATTTTCAGCCTATCAGGCTCACATTTAGCAGAAACCGAATTGTCGCAGGCTCAAACAAAATAACTATATGGTTATTATGGAGCAAATCCTGCTCGCGGGATACACAGTTCACAGATTAAAAATAGCTCTCCCTACAATTTTATGATTTTTAAGTCCTCTAATGCTTGATTAGCCTCTTTTATTTTGAATGTTTTGAAACTTCTGAATTAATTTTCCCTTTTTTAACTAAACCTACCACTTCAACTAAATCATTATATCTATGTTGTGTATGCACCTGTAATATTAAACGCTCTAAGAGGAACAATTCGCAAATTTAATTTTCTAATGATCCTCCAAAAAGTCCTAACATAATATAACGCCCTCTTTTTCTTAAGACTTCAATAACAATTGGACCTGTTTGGTAATTATTTACAAAATCTACTAAAACTTCGCATCCCTTTCCATTGGTTAAATTTTTTACTGTCTTGACTGGGTCGGAAGAAAGCGAAATTTATTGAAATATCTGCGTCTAACTTGTTTGCCTCTTTTAATTTTTTGTCATCTACATCCATAATTAGAATATTGGAGTTCGTAATTGCTTTGGCGATCTGAACTGCCACAAGTCCTAACCCTCCAGCACTAATAATTAAAAGATTTTCTCCTGGCATTGCTAAGGAATTTTTGATTGAAGGATATGCTGTTAAATCTGAACGTGCAAGAGCTGCAGATGAGTTAAAATCTATAACTTCTAGTTTAATAAGATGCTTATAATTTGGAACTAAAATTAAATCTGCATATCCACCATCTTGATATATTTCGAGAGTTTTAGGTGATTCGCCTAAGTGTTCATCACCATCTTTACAAGAATGACAAAATTCATCACCAATCCAAGGATATATTAAGACTTTGTCCCCTTTTTGAAACTGTAGTACGGATTCTCCTTTATCTTCAACTACTACTGAAACCTAATGGCCAGGGGTTAAAGGGAATGTGACTCCCCCGATCTTCTATCTTCATAAATTAACCTCCCGCCCCCATATAACCTCCCTCCTCATAAATGCAAATCATTATGGCAAATTCTAGCATATTTTACTCTAACTAAAACTCGAGAATTCTTTGGCTTCAGGCCAGGTCGATCTTCAATAACAAGAGGATTATTGGTTTTTACGATTCTAGCAGATCTTATGAGTAATCTAAAAGTTAAGGATAATAAAAATGAAAGATATTTACATAATGTTTTTATTAACATTTAGTAAAGTAACAATAACTTATACAAACACCAATGAAGTATAGGAAGAGCCGTCTGATACATTGTAAATGAAGAAGATTATGAGTTACTGAGGTGTTATTACTTATAATCAAATAATTGTTATAAATTTTCAACCAAATTAGTCTTTATTAATTGTCAATTGTTTTTTTATTCTAGATCAGTGAGTCTTTTCAAGCATATTGAAGTGCAGGCAAGAGTATTTAAATGAAAAATCGGGCAGATATTGAAGTAATTGCAGCAATTCTTCGTAGTGCAAAAGATAATTGGGAATATCAAACCACTATCATGAACAAAGCCTGTGTATCTCATTCTCAAGTTATTCGTTACATATCCGTGGCCATGAATAGGGGCCTAATTGAATATTCCGAAATTAGTGGATTATATAAAACTACCATAATGGGATTACACTTCCTAGAAAAACATAGTAAATTAATGACCTTATTTCCTGAAATTGCAGAACCTTCTCATTCTCATCAGTCTCATTATGATTAAGAAATGAAACTTGTTTTTATTTTATATTTTATTAAATATTAGTACTTGATTATAATTTTTGTATTTGAGAGTGGGATGCTTATTTTCAGGAGGGAAGGATAGTACTTATTCTTTATATTTGGCTAAACAATGGGGATTATCTATTGAATGTCTCCTAACTTTAATCCCTCATTCTGCGGAAAGTTATTTATTTCATTCTCCCAATATTTGGACAACACACTTACAGTCTCAAGCATTACAAATTCCCATTCTTACAAACAAACTCAATTCAACTTCTATAGATGACGAATATAACAAATTAGATGAATTAATTAGCCGGGCCTATACTGAATATAAAATTGATGGAATTGTTCATGGTGGTATACGTTCCAATTTTCAGAAAAATAAATTTAACAGGGTTTGTGAAAAGTACAATTTGAAGCTCATTTCACCATTATGGCAAATGGATGAATATGATTACATGAATAATCTACTAAAAAATAATTTTGTTATACAAATTACAAGTGTATCTTCAATGGGTCTTGACGCTAATTTTCTTGGAATTATACTAAATCATTCAAATTTGAAGGAATTGTTTAGACTAAGTCAAAAATACGGGTTCAACCTTTCTTTTGAAGGAGGGGAAGCAGAAACAATAGTTCTAGATTGTCCCATTTTTAAAAAAAAATTAGAAATTTTAGCTTCAAAAATATACTGGGATGGACAAAGAGGTATAGTAGAAATATCGGATATATCTCTATTAGATAAGTAAATGTTAGATAATCTCAGGACAGGGTTAAGAAGTGCTTTAAAGAAAATAGTTGGGGCATCTGATATTAACGAAGAACTTATAGATTCACTGTCAAAGGATATTCAAAGATCGTTATTACAATCGGATGTTAATGTAAGACAAGTTCTTTCTATAACAAAAAATCTTAAGGAGCGAGCATTAAATGAACAACCTCCAAAAGGCTTAACAAAAAAAGATCATATAATTACGATTTTATATAATGAAATTTCTTCTCTCTTGGGTTATACAGGAACCCATATTATCCATATAGACAAAACTACCTCAATACCAGAAGATTCTTTTAATTTCCAACCAGGTAAAAAAAATATAATATTGATGTTGGGAATTCAGGGCAGTGGCAAAACTACATGTACAGTCAAAATTGCTAGATGGCTTACACGACACGGCTATAAGGTAGCAATAATCGGTGCCGATACTTGGAGACCGGGGGCTCTTACACAGTTAAAAATGAATAGTATAAAAATTAAAGTTGAAGTATATGGGGAAGAAGAAAATAAGGATCCAATTTCAATAGTAAAAAGGGGATTAGAATATTATAAATCGCAAGATTATGATGTAATTGTTATTGATACGGCAGGGAGACATAAAGAAGAATCTGCATTACTGGAAGAAATGAATGAAATGAACAAGGTTACGAATCCGGCCTTGGTTCTTTTAGTTATAGATGGAACCATCGGACAGCAAGCTTATAGTCAGGCAAAAGCATTTCATGATACTGCCCCTATAGGAGGAATTGTTATAACAAAACTAGATGGCACAGCAAAGGGGGGAGGTGCTTTGGCTGCCTCCGCAGTTACAGGAGCAAAAATCTTTTTCATAGGCACAGGCGAGCGTATAGATGATTTAGAACTATTCTCTCCAACGCGATTTGTTGGACGATTGCTGGGTATGGGCGACATCAAAGCGCTTTTGGATATGGCTAAGAAACTTGAGATAGAAGCAGATGAAACTCAAGCGAAGAGGCTATTAGGAGGAAAAATGACAATAGAGGATTTCTATTCTCAAATGGAAAATGTTAATAAAATGGGATTTAGAAATGTCATAGAAAATTTACCTGGCTTATCTGGAATGGTAAAAGACGATCAATTAGAGGTATTACAAGGAAAAATTGAAAAATGGAGATTTATAATACAATCAATGACAAAAGCGGAGAAAAAAGATCCTAATATGATAAATGATGCTAGAAGAAAGAGAATTTCTCGAGGTTCGGGAATTACAGAACATGAGGTAAAAGATATGATTAAACAATACAATAATTCAAAAACTATGATGAAACAAGCAAAAGGAAGACAAATGCATGGCATGTTGAGAAGATTTGGTTTTGGTTAAATAGTGGGTAAATCTAAATCTAAATATCTAAATTATTCAGACTTCTTCGGTTCTGATTCTCAGCTATGTTATATGTGTCTAAAAAGACATTTTCCGACTTTTAAACATTCTTATAGAATAAATACTATAAACTGCTTTATCTGTAAAGGAATTTTTACTAAGATTAATGAAATTGTATATAGAATGTTTGAACTGATTCAGTTTCAAGAAAATTATAGTTATCGATCATTTACAATAGGAACTACACTACCATCTTATATGTTTGATATAGAAGACTCTATTAGGTCACATTACAAATTAAAAGGTATAGAAGATATAAAATCATCTTTTAATTTTAAAATTAGGAACAAATTTCAATCTCTATCTAAAAAGAAATTAAACATTATCAATCCTGACATTACAATTAATTTATATATTTCTGATAACAATGATTATTCTATAAAGGTTTTATCACGTTCTTTATATTTACTAGGTAGATATACTAAGAAAAAATTTATGTCTCAAAGGGAAAAAAATGTTTTAAATAATAATCATAATAATAATCTTGATTCTATTATTTTGAAAAATCAAACAATTCAAAGAATAATAGAAAAGACTTTATCAGATTGGATTAGATCAGATAGGATGATTTTCTCGTGGTATGGGAGTGAAGACGCTAATAGTCAAGTATTAGGAAAAGGACGATTATTTTTGGTTCATCTTATTAATCCCCGGGAAAGGACAATAAAAATGAACAAGGTTTTTACACGGAATGGAATATCATTCAAAATTATAGAAAAAAAAGATTTTATAGAAAATGTTAAAAGAAATTTTAGAATTAAAAATAAAATATTTATAAAAACATCTAATCCTATAAATAAAATCCATGTCATGAATTTAATGAAATTAAATAATTCTATTATAAGATATGGGTACAAATCAAAAATATTCTATAAAAAAATTTATCGTATTGGATTTAAAAAACTTGATCCATATCATTTGATAATTAATCTAGAATGTGATAGCGGTCTTTTCTTAAGACAATTTATTGAAGGTCAAAAATTTATACATCCAAATATTTCATTAGCACTTCACAATCAGTGTAAATGTTTAAAATTCGACATTATGGACATTTTAATTTCGTAATTGTTTATTCAAAACTAGAAGTTAGACTATTAATCATGTTATCCACTAAAGAAACGTAACTAAGCCAATTTGACCATAAACTTTCTAATAATCATTATAATTTGTTAATAAAAAAAGATTTCAAATAGTGAAAGAAAATCTAAAATATAGTAAAGTATTATTAATATAAAATTACCATATTTTTACAAAGAACCTAATTTCATTAATTCCTATTCCGCAATTAAATTTTAGAAATATGTGATATTGTAGTACGCAAGGACTAGCCCACTTGTAGATGTAAGTAAAATTGCCTAGTGTAGTTCAAATTAATGCTCATTCAATATCTTATGGGCAAAAAAGGTCTATCTTATCTATTCTTGGTCATGTATTGTATCTGATGAGCTGATTGATAGCATCTCCACGGAATTTATGAATGCATGACACATCTTGTTGATTCAAAAATAGTAATTCATAAAGGATAAATATATTGTGCAAAGTGTAGAAAGAAATTTGAATATGGATTTAATGGTCCTACGTTAGAAAAAAGTAATAAAACACTGGATTAATGAGGGCCTTCTCATTACAAAACTTAGTAAAAGGATAAAAGTGTCAACCTCGATAAAATCGATAATGTTTTTTCCATTATTACGCATTTGAAAGAAAAATTAGCAATCCTAGAAAGCATTAATTTGAGACAATAAATATAGATTTTATAGATTATACTTTTTTTTTGTTAAATTCAGTAAACCCACATTTGCCACAAGTTTGTCTATCTTTATGGACAGCCATGAAGACTCCCTTTCCACATCTTGGACAATCTCTCTTGATACGTTCTACAGAATCACCATCTATTTTGTAGAACTTGTAAACTTGAGAATCTTTTTTATCTTTTTTATCAGCCATTCATATCACCACGCTTATTTATTATCTGCCTTAGAAGTTTGTTTGGCTTTCAATTTTGCAGCCTTTTCTTCATCAATTAGTTTCTTTCTATCTTCTTTTGGTAATTTTCTAAGAATTCTATACTTTGGCAGATGTTTTTTTGCAATTTCATCATTTTCATAGATAAAAAGAGTAGCGGTAATGTTGGTTTTTCCTTTTTCACCATCCAGTGAAATAGGAAAGATTTTTTTTTCATCTTCATTAAAATTTTTTGCTATTATTTTGACTAGCTCAATTTTACTAATTTTTCCTGCAGCATTTTTCAAGAAAATTTTTAATTCTCTCCTATTTAACATTAGGTTTAATTTATCTTCTAATATAGTGAATTGGAAGCTCAATGTCGTATCATATTTTTATAAACTCATATAAGCATTTGCATTAGAACAGAATTTCTTTGGATTATGACTATTTAACTATTAACTAATCTAGTGCACATTTCTATATTTATTTTTATTTTGTCTATGTAAATTTCCAAATAAAATATTATTTGGAGTATGAGAAAAAACAAAAATTGAATTCAGTTGGTTTTGTACTAGTATATAGTATATACAATTACCAGCAATAATTTCCGATGATAAATTATTAACTAAATAACAATTACCTGCATTTGAAAAAGTTTTGAGTATTATATAAACACAAATATTTGAATAATTGCTAACATAATATCGTATTTGTATTTGTGTTATACCAGCACTTGAATTTTTAAGCGAGATCCAATTTTTTTTCTATTTCGTATAATCTCTCTTTATTTCCACAAAATGTAATTAAATCTTCTAATTTTTTTCTAGCTTTACCTTCTCTAATTACTGAGCGAGAAATATCAATTCCTTCTTGAAGGTTTTTAGCGATTTCAGAAAGAACTAATACAGAAGAGGAATTTAAAGCTACGATATCTTCGATTTCTTTGCGAGCCAATCCATAAATAGATTTTAGAGTCAGTTCTATTGAATCTTCCTTATTTTTAATAGTTAGGTTATTTAGGGATGCCAAGGGTATTCCGAACTCAAGAGGATTTACATTAAATTTGATGATTTCTCCTTTGTTAACACGGATTATCTCATTAACGCAAGTAGTCGATATTTCATCAATACCATCATTTGAATTCACAAGTATAAAATTTCTATTGAGTTTTTTTGTAACTTCAGCAAATTTATGTAAAAATGAAGAATCATATATACCTATGATCTGGCCACTTAAGTTATCACATGGATTACATAATGGTGCTGCAATATTAAAGATTGTTTTCATACCTATTTCCTTCCTTAATTTCGAAACGTTTTTTAATACAGGATGAAACAACGGCGCAAATAAAAAACCTATTCCTAATTCTTCAATACAACTCGATACCACATGGGGTGGATTGCTTAAGTTCAAACCAATATATTCCAAAAAATCTGCACTTCCACAGATACCAGAAACTGCTCGATTACCATGTTTTGCTATATTACAACCAGCAGAAGCAGCAACAATTGCAGATGCAGTACTAATGTTAAATGTTTTGATTTTAGAGCCACCAGTACCGCAAATATCAAATATGTTATTTTTGATGTTCGGATGAATGGTTATTGAAAGCTCCTTAATAATTTGGACCATTGCAAGTATTTCATCTACCGTCTCCCCTTTCCTTGAAATCTCTTTGAGAATAGAAGTAGAATAATAGTCTTGAATTCTACCTTCAACTATATTTTTGAAAATTACTATAGCGTCAGGATATGTTAAATTTTTGTTAGAAGAGATTTTATTTAATATGTTCTTCACATGAAGTTCAGAAAGTTCTGTATTGCTCATTTTTTTATGAATGAAATAAAATTGTTTAATATTTTTAATCCTTCACCCGTTAATATTGATTCAGGATGAAATTGAACTCCTTTAATAGGATATTTTTTGTGAGCTATAGCCATAATCTCATTATCATCTAATGAATTTGCTGTTATTTCAAGGCATTTAGGAAAGGTTTTTTTATCCGCTATTAGAGAATGATAACGGGTAGCTAGAAAAGGGTTTTTAACATCTTCAAACAAGGGATCGAATTTATAATATATTTCACTTGTTTTGCCATGCCTAGTGATACTTGCATTGGTGATTTTCCCACCGAATGCTGATACTATTCCTTGGTGTCCTAAGCATATACCTAAAAGTGGGATTTCTTTTCCTAAGATCTTTATAATATTATTGCATATTCCAAAGTATTTCCTATCTTCTGGATTTCCAGGTCCGGGTGATATTATTATTGCATCTATACCCAACTTTTTTATTTTGCTAAGAGTAATGTTGTCATTTCGATAAACATAAGTTGTAATATTATATTGCCCAAGTGATTGTGCAATGTTATAAACAAAAGAATCGTAATTATCAATAATCAAAATCTTCATGTAAATTAAAAATTATTAATAAGAGGAGTCAATTTAAACATTTCAAATATCAACAAGTCAAAATAAAAATATATTATACTTTTAATGGATTTAATTAAGAAGTTTTAGTGGTTGAAATGATTAAATTATTCATTAATGGATATGGTAATATCGGAAGAAGATTAGCTTCAGCATTTAATTTGGACAGAGAAGTAGATTTGGTTGGTATAGCGAAATATAAACCGGATGAAAGAGCAAAAGAAGCAATATCCAAAGGATATAAAGTTTTTATTCCACGATCTATCGAACAAGAATTTAAAAATAATAAACTAGAGTTTACCGGTTTCATTGAGGATGCTATCCAAGAGAGTGATATTGTAATAGATGCATCAAAGGAAGGGTTGGGATACGAAAACAAACAAAAATTTTATTTACCCATGAAAAAAATGGCTATATTTCAAGGTGGAGAAGATAGAGAAGGTAAATATTCTGTTGCTGACATTATTCATAACTCTAGAGTTAATTATAACAAAGTCGTAGGAAAGTCTTATGTTATTCAAGGGAGTTGTAACGTCTCTGGAATGGGACGGGTGATTCAACCTTTAATTGATCAATTTGGTAATCGAATTCTTAGATACGATGTCACACTTATTAGACGATGGGCAGATTTGGAAGATTTAAATGAAGTAAAGGATTCCATTCAATGGGATAAGAGCCCTCATCATCAAGATGATGTGAAAGATTTTATACCGAACATAAAACTATTTGTTGATGCCTATAAAGTCCCATCAAGAATGATGCACCTACATCAAATGTCAATAAGATTTAAAGATAAGGCACCGACTAAAGACGAAGTCTTGGATATTTTCGACAATGAATTTGGTGTATCTATTCTAAATACTGCGAAGGGAACTGCAGATATACGAAAAAAGGCTCTAGAGATGGGATTTCTACATGGGGATACCAATATGATTCATATCCACCAAGAAGTAATGAGGAGCCAAGATGATATTCTCAAAATTTCTTATTCTGATGATCAAACTGGGATGGTAATTCCTGAAAACCATCTTCTGGTTCAGTCGCTCCTTTTCAAAAGACCTAGGAAAAAAGCCCTTTTGCATACGGATAAGGTTTTTGAACTAAGTAAAAAAAAGAAAGTATTGCAAGAAGAATTTAAATAATTTTTTAGGTAATCATCAGTAATTTTATCCTCTTTTTTCTCTATAGAGTTAGATTAAATTTACAGGTTAGTTTGAGAAAATTTAAATAAGTCTTCTTCTTCTGCCCCTCATCTTAAATAATTAAAAAACGACTTTTCGTTAAATAAAAAAAACAAAGATAAAAATGAATATTAACTATTATAAAAAAATTAAGAGAAGCCTACTACTTTCGTAGTACATCTACTTGGCCGCTATGAAGCCAATCCTTAAGTTCCTCATGAGAGGGTTTAGCATCATGTTTACCTGCTAAATGAAGATGTAAAAGTACATAGTTTACCTGGTTCAATAAAGGTTTATTATTTTCATCTCCTTTCCTAGCTTTTTGCTTCAAATCTGCAGGGACAGAATTCCACCAATCATTAAAATTTCTTTTTCCATTTTGACTTACATTTGATCCAAAACCTTTTGGCATTGTCATGATATTTTATCAAGATATCAGCTATATTTTAAACTTATTGATTGTAAAAACCTGTTAAATGTATATTAGTTAAAATAATTACATAGCAGTAAGTATTTTTAATAAATTAGGTAAAAATATCTTTTACCATGCAGAGAGTATATAATTAATTATTCAGAACCTTTAATTAAAGGAAACCATGACGTAAAAAGAATTACCTTGGGAGAATTAAGAAAGGATTATGTCATGGATAAATTTGTAATCTATCCAAGTAATTTAGATGAATTAAAGAAGGATAATTCTTCAAACACAATTTGCCCCTATTGTCCAGGCAACGAAAATTATACACCTTCTGCATTAGTGTCACTTGTCATTAAAAGTGGAATTCTCCAGCGATTATCCGACTCTGAAGGAAATATAATTAAAAATTGGAGTGTAAGAGTCTTCAATAGTAATACACCTATCATAGCGCAAAGTAATTCTACTCTCTATACTGATAAGCCTTTATATAGTGAACCAGCTTACGGCTACCATCAGATTCTAGTAGCAACACCCAATCACAGTGATAGTTTCTCCAACATTTCCGTGGAACAATGGTGTAATGTGCTTCTAGTTTTACAGGATAGAATAAGATGGCTCTATTCTCAGAAAAAAGTTACTTATGTTTCTGTTTACATAAATAATGGAAATAAATGTGGAACAAAAATTGATCATTCTCATATTAATATTGTTACTTTTTCAGAAGTTCCTCCTTTTATTGAATCCAAGGCATTATTATCCCATCGATATGTGAATGAAAATGGAAATTGTCCTTCTTGTATTGCGATTTCTACGGAACTGGATGGACCTAGACAAATACTTGCGACAGATAATTTTATTGCATTTTGTCCCTGGGCTTCGATTTATCCTTTTGAGTTTGCAATTTATCCAAAAAAACATTCTACAACTCTAACAAAAATTTCTCAGAAAGAAATATTTGACCTCGCTATGATTTTAAGATCAACTCTAGGAGGCATGGCACAAGTATTAAACAATCCATCTTTTAATCTAATTTTTCAGCTATCACCAGAAAAGAAGAATAGTAGACAATTTCATTGGCATATTGAAATTTACCCACATATCAATGATCTCACTGGATTAGAAAAAGGTTTTGGTGTTTTCGTAAATAGTATTCTTCCTGAAACCGCCGCATTAAAATTGGGGGCTGCAGCACGGAAAGAAATTGCAAAAATCGTTGGAGTTGAATAATTATATTAAAAAAAAGCGTCGGCCTCGAAAGTTGGTTGTCAATAGCATCTCTAGGATTAGCAATAATGTTTGTATTGTTAGTTCTTTCCTTTTATAATTTTTTAATTGGTAGTGAAGGAAAAGGACCAGAAAGGTTTGTCGATGTTCGAGGAGTAGTTGTTAAAACACTATCTATTTCTGGTGCTCCTTCCATTATCTTAGCCGGGATATCATTCGTTTTATTAAAAAACTATGGTAATAAATTAAGTGGAATACTTTTGTCTTTTACTGGACTCATTTTCATAATAGGTATGCTAGCTGCTCTTTCTCTTGCTTCGCATATAAACAGTGAATTTTTTCATCCCATTCTTCTCATAGTTCCTTATATTTTTATACTTGGAGGAATAGCAATACTTATTATTGGATCTATTGTTTATTTAAAAACTACAAAAGGAATTAAAAACAGGGAGATTTAATTGAGGACTACAAATATCGAAAAGATCGAGATATCGAAACAAAATTTACCTATAAACGTTAATAGTGCTTTATTAAGAGATATTTTTAATACAGCAAAATTAGAAAATAGTCCAATACTTTCCGTAGTTATCGGTACTAAGCCTGATTTCTATAAACAAGCCCCGTTGGTTGTTGAGGCAAAAAGAGAAAAGCTTCCTGTATTTGTTATAGATACCGGTCAGCATTTTGATGATGTGTTAGGTTTTGGAATTAAGGAATTTAAATTAGAAGAATCGGTTGGTTGTGATTTGCAAATTAGAGGAGATCTTATGGAAAAAGCAAGTGAATTGATTCTTAAATTTGGGTCTTTTGGACGATTTTGTAAAGAAGAATTTGGTTCTACATCCAAGTTGCTTCCAGTAGTTCATGGCGACACATTAGTTGCAGGAATAGCTCCATTAGCTTGGGTTTTTGGAATGGGCCAAAAGGTAGCTCAAAACGAGGCAGGATTAAGATCAATGAGTCCTGAAATTATGAAAAAATTAAAAATTACACAAGAACCTACGTTAGATCTCATTGAAAAATATATTCAAGAACAATTTGATGGAAAATGGTTTGTCGCACGAGAAGAACCTTTTCCAGAACAAATAGATACCTGGATTTGTTCTGCTGGAACACAATATTTTTTTGCTCCAACTCAATTGAATAAAGATAATCTTGTTAAAGAAGGCTACCCTGATGAATTTGTTCACGTTGTTGGTAATTCAGTGGTAGATGCTATATATCTAAAAAGAAAACAAAAAGTTTCTCAAAGTATTTTTGACTTATATCCTGAATTAGAAAAAGGAAAATGGATAAGAATGGATATACATAGAAGGGAAAATCTAACTGAACATCGCTTTAAGTCTATATTCCATGGATTAGTTAATATTGTAAAATATTCAGATCACAAGGTTGTATTAGTTATGCTCAACGCGACAAAATCCGCATTGAAATTTTATGGTTTGGAAGAAAAACTTAGATTACTTGCAGAAGAATTTCCTCAAAAATTCTTAATTACTCCTTTATGGAAAGAATATGGGCAAGTAATAGAGTTCTTAGATAGTGGACGATGTTGGGCAGAGATGACCGATTCAGGTTCTATGCAAGAGGAATTATTATATTTTAAAAATGTATTATCTCTTACTATCAGATTAAACACCGATAGACCTGAAACCATTTTTGATGCTAAAAGTAACTTACTGATTCCACCAATAAATTCGGAATGGATTACCTCAATGGTGAATCATTTGTATGATAAATTTGAAGATTTTGGAATAAAATCAAAGAATAAGAAGGAAATTTATGGTGAACCAGGACAAGTCTCTAAAACAATTGCGAAAATAATTAAGAAACAATTTGAGGATAAGAATACAAGTTTTTATCCTTGGTTTCATCAAAGAATAAATTTATGGAAAGAAGATAATGATCTACAATATATGTAGAGAATGCATAACACATTCATTTATTTCCAGCTATTTACTTCTTTGCTTAGATAATCCCCTTCGAACTTGGATTGATTAGATAAAATTTTATTCTAATTGTTTTAACTCTATAACTTATTTCTTATTCCTAAAACAATTATCAAAGTTTCAATATTAGAATCCAAACCAATATTTACTAATATTAGATAAATTAATTAATGTGAAAATTGATAAAAATAAAGAGGTCCTCTTTTGTCAAATGGTAATAATGCAGAGAATCTATCCATAAGAGATTTAATCGCGAGACAAAATCAGAGTTTTAACTGTATAATTGTACTATGTATCGATCGAGATGATGATATAGGATCTAAAGGTGGAATAGATACTCCTGTAATTGGTAGAGATTCCTGCATCAACGCTGGTATTCGTTTAGCAATCGAAGATCCTGAAGATTCAGATGCGAATGCCATATTTGCAGCAGTAAAAACTTATGAAGACCTACTGAAAAGAGGGTATAATGTGGAAGTGGCACTCGTTGCGGGAAGATATAACAGAGGAGTTGAAGGAGACGAAAAAATTGGTTCTGAAATAAAATATATTGTTAATAAATTAAAAGCTGACGCTTCTGTAATTGTTTCTGACGGTGAAGATGATGAGACGCTGGTTCCCGTAATTCAATCTATGGTGCCCATAATCTCGGTACAACGAATAGTGATTAAACATAGTAGAAGTGTAGAATATTCCTATGCAATATTTGCTAAATATATCAAAATGTTGATCTATGATCCTAGGTATTCAAAATTCTTCCTTGGAGTCCCCGGCGCCTTATTGGTAGCAAGTGGAATATCAACTATTTTTGGATTGACAAGGGAGGCTATTGCCTTGGTTCTAAGCATTTTGGGTTGTGCGTTTATCATACGTGCATTTGACATTGATAAAGCACTAAGTGCACTTGGTAAGCCAACTCCTACAAGTTTTATAAAGATTTTTTCTTTGGTTTCAGGATTATTAATAATAGTAGTATCTATAGTGAATGGTCTTTCACATATACCAGAGGGAATTGTTAGGGAGGATATGTCAAACTTTGAAATTGTTACCAACAAAGAGATAGTTGGAAGTTTCATTAGAGGTACTATTTTGCTATTGTGGATTGGGATTGGAACTATATTATCTGGTACTTTATTAAGTAATTGGTTTAGGGGAAGTATTAAAACTATGTCAGATATTTTGCGATTAGTTATATTGATTTTATTATATTACCCAATCTTACAATTTACGTCAGTACTAACTGAAGGAACCAGTCCTTTTAATCTTATTTCTTCATTACTCATTGGATTAGCGATAACATTGGTTGCAGCCACATTTCTATATCAGTATTATAGAAATAGAAAAGGAGGAGAATCACTTAAAAATTAGTATTCTAGACTATAAAATAAATAAGTATTAAACACTTTATGATTTAAAGAAAAATGTTAAATGAAAATGATAAATTTTTCTAGTCAAGTTTTGTTTGAATTACTATTTAGGTTATCTGGTTTTTATAAAATTTATGAACGATGGTTAGCGTCTCAAATATCAAGAGATCCTTTACCAAAGCATGTTGCTATTATCCTGGATGGAAATAGAAGATGGGCTAAATACCATTTTTTTGGAATTGACAAAGCTCACTCTATAGGAGCGGAGAAAGCAGAAGAATTGTTAAACTGGATATATGATTTAGAAATTAAAATTACTACTGTTTATGTACTTTCTAACGAAAACCTAGAAAGGGAAAATGAGGAATTAACTAATATTTACAATTTACTGAGTAAAAAATTAACAAAACTTAGAGATGATAACCGCATTCATAAAAGAAAGATGAAAATTAAAGCTATCGGTAATATAGAATTATTGCCTAAAAAATTACAACAAATACTAAAAAACTTAGAAGAAGAAACTTCCTCTTACAATTCAATGTTTCTAAATATAGCTGTGGCCTATGGTGGACAACAAGAATTAGTAGATGCTATTAAAAAAATAGCATCTTTGGTTACTGCTGGCAAATTAAACATTCATGATATCAATAAAAAGATCATTGAATCATGTCTGTATACTTCTCATCTTCCACAATCAGATCCAGACTTAATTCTTCGAACCTCCGGAGAAAAAAGATTAAGTGGTTTTTTACTTTGGCAAAGCGCGTATAGTGAATTGGTATTTATGGATGTTTTTTGGCCAGAGTTCAGGAAAATTGATTTTATGCGTGCTATAAGGACTTATCAAAATCGTATAAGGAGATTTGGAAAATAAAATAATAACTAAAATAACCTATTAATTCTTTAATTATCTGATGCATGAACATGGTTTTTACGATCCTCAGTTGAAAAAATGGTATTGTAGTTACTTTATGGATGAAGAAGAATGGTTAAATATACATGATTATTTGCCTATTCAAGTTTCTGAGCCTTTTTCTTTTCCAGAAACATGAGATTAAAGATAGTTTCTAGTTTGAATTTTTGGATGGTGATTGTGTGAGTAACGAATTTTCTTGTGGAGCAGTAGTCTATACTCTTGATAATCAAAATATGATATTTCTTCTATTACATTATTTTTGTGGACATTGGGATTTTCCAAAAGGAAATAGAGAAAGAGGGGAAAATTATGTTGACACTATAAGAAGAGAAATTAAGGAAGAGACCGGTATTAGAGACCTTATTTTTATAGATGGTTTTGAAAAAGAGATATCCTATAAATATAAACGTGAGCATCAGTTGATCTCTAAAAAAGTTCTATTTCGTTTAGCAAGGACCCATTCTAAAGAAGTGCTTTTATCATCTGAACATATGAATTTTTCATGGGACACTTATGCAATGGCTTTACAAAGGCTTACCTATAAAAAGTCTAAGGAAATCCTTACGGTAAGCTATAAATTCTTAACAAACTTATAATTATGAATATTGTAAATATAATGATCTTGTATTTGAATCAGAAATATTTATTTGAGATAAAAGAGCACATCTTATATTGTTTTTAAATGCTAACTATTACAATATATTTACTAAAGATCTTCAACTTTCGAATTTAGAAACTAAAATATTTTTACTTATAATAAGCAAAGGGATGTTGGAGATAGAACAGATTTCCAGAGAGTTGAATCTAGATAACTCACATTGTAGAGAAATTGTAGAATCATTAATTAATAAAAATATGATTATTCAATTTTCAAAAAATTTATTTGAATCCTTTCATCCTAGATTTGCTATAATAAATAGGTATAAAAGATTGTGTTTGGAAAAGGAAATGCCTTGGAGAAAAAATACCATGATTGATAATCTTGCCATAATACTCGAACAACCATTTGAGGCTGCAAGAACTAAATAAGGAAAAATAAAAGTGTAATTTTCTATGATTAAAAATGATTGTAAAACAAATAATTGTAAAACAAATGACAAGATCGTTTATTTTGGAGTCATTAATATAAATGAGAGAGGTAAGACTATAGGTGCAATAGATGTATGGAGGAGCGTTATCACAAAGGAACTTTTTTGTGAAGAAAAAAGGTTAGGTATTTTAGATATAGCGGAGGATATTGGTATGCCCAAAATAGAAAAAGGAAAAAAGTGGGCAGTTGCTGTTAATAGAAATCGAATTGGTAAAGATCGATGGAAACTAATTAAAATTTTGAAAGAAGGTGTATTTAAATTCTTTGATACAGATGATGAGACAATTATTAATACAACTGTCAAAAATTACCGGATGATTGATAATGATTGGTGGAATTTTCTTGTTGAAAACAATATAAATCGGAGCATTGAAATTACAAAAGAGTTATAAATCATGTACGGTTTTGAAGATAACAATAATCTTAAAGTCGATGTCTTTATAAATACTTCTTCAGGAGGAGAAGTTGCTAGTAAATTGACTGGGTATTTTGTTGTTAAAAATCAAAGTTTTAGATTCTCAGCTATTGCATTTGGTAGAATTGGAGGACATAATATCAGCTTAAAATTATCTACTCTGTCTATTAGCAAATTAAAAAAAATGGAAATTGACCCAGAAAAACTACAATTGACTATACAGAGAAAGTTAATCGAAGGAGATGTTAATCTTCCTCCCAACATGAAATCACCTAAATAAATAAACAAACATTTTCTCAAGAAAAATTTATAATATTAATGATAATAATTATTTTATAATTGTTCTCTGTTATAGTAAAAAAATTATAATCGTACCGAGAGTGTTTATTATACTAATGCATTATCTAAAGAGTTAGAACATTTACATAAATTCCTTTCTTCATTTATTTTGGGAATAATTGTTAGTAACAATTTTTTAGTTTTATCAACATTTTTATTTAATGTTTCAATTATTTCCTTTGAATTTACAGAAACTTCTGCCCATACGTCATAATCAGTTACTGTAGAAATGGACACATAACACATCTCCATTTCTTTAGCTAATATGCATTCTGGAATTAAGGTCATTCCAATTATGTCAGCTGTAAGTAATGTTCTATAGAAATTAGATTCAGCTTTAGTAGAAAATCTCGGACCTTCTATACAAATATAGGTTCCAAGAGGATGAAACTTAAAGTTTAAACTTTTTAAATCACTTATAATAATTTCTCTCAAATTAGGACAAAATGGATCAGATTGAGAAATATGACAAACTACTGGACCATCATAAAACGTATATTCCCTTTTTTTTGTAAAATCTATATATTGATCAGGTAATACCATATCTCCAGGCGTATATTGTGATTTCAGACTTCCTACAGCCGACGGTGCAAGGATTACTTTAACACCTAGCTCATTCAGAGCCCAAATATTTGCTCGGTAATTAACTTTATGAGGGGGAAGCCTATGATTTTTTCCATGGCGAGGAATGAACGCTATTTTTTTGTCATGATATGTACAAATTGATATTCTATCTGATGTTTCTCCATAGGGAGTATTAATTTTAATTTCATCTATTATGTTAAAAATATTAGAGTCATAGATACCTGTTCCACCAATAATACCTATTGTTGAGCGATATTTTAAATTTTTAATCATTATATTTCACCAACGAACGAACGTCATAGCCTTTCTTTCTTAAAATATCTCCGCCTTTTAGATACACTAATTCTATAATAACTGCAAATCCAAAAACTGTACCTCCCATTTCCTCGATTAACTCAGCTGTCGCAATAGCAGTGCCACCAGTAGCAATTAAGTCATCAGCAATCAGAATAGTTTGACCTTTTTTTATTGCCTCCTCCTGTATTTCTATTATTGAACTACCGTATTCAATATTATATGTTTTTTTTACTGTTTTACCAGGAAGCTTTCCAACTTTTCTCACAAGTATCATTCCCTTGTTATAATTTTTCGCTAATAATGATGCAACAGTAAAACCCCTAGATTCTATCCCTGCTATATAATCAATTTTTGACAATTCTTCTTGATGAATAAATTGTTTAGCTATTACTTGTATGGCAACAGAATTTCTAAATAATGGATTTACATCTCTGAAAATAACACCCTTTTTGGGAAAATCATTATAATGTTTGATTAAAGCTTTCAAATCTATCTTAGTATCAGACAACATCAGAGAAATTACATTAGGATATAAATAACTTCCTCTGTGCAGCAAAAATCTTTTCCAACTTTATTCTCATTCCTATGTAATGCCTTAACCTTTTTCTTATTATTATTTAAAATACAATAGCAAATGTTAGTGCCTCATTGGCTAATGTGTATATTTCTATTACATTCTTTTTTGAATACCAAATTTTTTTGTACAATATTTTCTTCTGGGAAGACATCTATTATGTAAAAGTTCTTTTATCGTACAGTAAATTTATCAGTTATTCGAAATAACCAAAGTTATTGCATCATTGCCATTTTTTCATTTCCAAGAGGTAGATTCTATTTTTGCGTATTTAATATACGCATTATTTTTGTTTAAATCATTCAAAATAGAATGCTGTAAATTTGCTTCGATGAAAATTGTATTCGTAATGTTGCTATTACTCAAATCAGAATTTTGTAAATTTGCCCACATAAAATTAGATCTATACATATTACAATTTCTTAATTTACATTCCTTCATTTCGGCGTACATGAATAATGCACTTGTCAGATCAGAGTTATCAAAATTCGCTTTGTTAAGTTCAGCTTGAACTAAATTGGCTTTTTTCAAAATACAATTAGAAAAATTAGTATTAATACACAGTGCTCCATTTAAGAAAGCAAAGGAAAGATTTTTACCAGCAAAATCTTGGTTAGATAAATTTGGTTTAAATGTCAAATTTTTCATGCGAAATGTATTAAATTCTTTAATATTTTCAGCATGGAGTAATTCCATTCCTTCTTCATTTAAATTATTCATTGAGTAAAAAATAAACTTAAGATATATCAATATTACATATTAAACTCATTTATTTTTTTTCTAATTCTTTGGAGAAAAATGCTACTCCTTTATGGAATAGATAACATTTTTAGTAGGAACTCATAAATAAAATAGGCGTGAACCTTTCTAACACTACTAACATACCGCCTAGAATAATGGTTGTAGATGATGAAAGAGATATTTTATCTATTGTAAAAAGAGGACTCGAATCTAAGAACCGCTTTAAAGTTGAAACGTTTATTGATGCAGAATCAGCTTTGGAATCTCTAAAGGAAAATTCAGATAATTATTATGATTTGGTTCTTACAGATATTAGAATGCCTAAGATTAATGGATTCGAATTATATAGACGAATTAAGGAAAGTACTCCTTCTATGAAAATAGTATTTATAACTGCTTTTGAAATAAATAAGGAAGAATTCAGTAAAGTTATTCCTTCTGTAGATGTTATTGACTTTATAAGCAAGCCTGTTAGTATGTCTACTTTAATTACTAAATTGAATTCGATTTTGAATCATAGTCCATGAGGTTTAAGATTTGGTCATGGTTTACTATTCTTAATCTGTTATCAATCAATCAATCCCAACTATTGGTAATGACTTTTTCTGGGGAAAATTAAAACTGTTATCATCTACCTCTTCTTTTGTAACTTTTTCAAATTCTAGTGTTATTTCGACAGGAATTGAAAACTTTAAACTAATCTCATTTGCTAATTGACTAATATTATAAGAGTCGTTGATTTCTTTTGAGCCCTCAAGAAATACTCTTGATTGCCTACGTAAAATTTTCCCTCCAAATTTTGCTACTAGATAATTTGTTAACTCTTTAATTATATTTTCTGGGATCTCATTATAGTAAAAACAAATTCCATGGACAGGTTCTTTATCGAAAGGAGTTCCATATTTGTACCAGAAAATCCCAAAATGTTCATGTTCTCCATATAGACACTTTATCTCCCAATGGTTTACCTTATCAAGCGGGTATCTTGCATTTAGAATTTCTGGTATAGTAAGATGCCAATATCTTATACGCATAAAAAGATCTTATGTTTACAAATATATAACTTATGAAAGGTTAATATGAAGATTAAGATTAAAAAATTAAGACCAAATTAACCGTGAAGAGTAATTACGATAAAAATTACGAGAGGTTAGAATTAATAGAAGAAATGGAAAAAGAATTTAACAATAAAAATATTCAGTTTTTTAGTAAATTATCATTCCATCACGATCCTGTTATTCGAACTCGGGCTATTTGCATTATAGCTGACCTTGGAGGTGAGCATGCAATTGAAACGATAAGTAAAGCATTAAAGGAAGATGTTGATGAATTAGTAAGACACGAGGCTGCTTTTTCACTTGGACAGTTAGGATTTACTACTGCAATAAAGCCACTATCTGAGGCAGTAGAGAAAGATCCGAGTATTTTTGTTCGACATGAAGCTGCTGTTGCTTTGGGTGTGATTGGTTCGGAGTATGCTAGATCTACATTGTTGTCCGCATTAAATGATCCAAGTGAAGAAGTAAAAAAGTCGGCTATTGTTGCTTTATCAAACTTGGATTATATATTTAATTATAAAAAAATAAACAAATTTACTAGAATGACTGGAGGATAATCAGTATGCAGTCATGTTATAATTTTGTCTAAGCTATTTGTTTTAATTGCTTCTTTAATTTCTCTACTTATTCGTCTTCCCATACTCATAGGTTCATTATATAAAAGATCAGCATACGGTGATCCATTGATAAAGAGATTAGTACCGGCTACGATTCTAGCAGAAAATTCAAATATAACAAATTTACCATTTTTGTCATAAACTCCTTCTAAACAGAAAGGGCCAGGGATTCCAGGAGCAACTAATTCTTTTGTTTTTTTAGCAAAATTTTCAGCCATTGAAAATACTTCTTGTAGTAGTGACTCTCGAAGAACCAGCGGAAAATTACCAATTACATTATAGGAAGGCTCAAGATTTAGTTTAATTTGAATATTAGCAGGTATTCTTCCAATACCATCAATGTCACTTTCATATCGTCTATCGATACCTAATAATTCGACTTCATCTTTTAAAGGAGAATAAAAAAACTGTAAAAATATAGGGACACCTAATACATACTCTTGAATATATAGCTCTTTTTCAGATTTTATTACTTTTTGATCAATTAACTTTTGACATCCTTCATCAAAACTTTGTTCGTTCCAAGCAAGAAAATAGCCTTTTCCACCTGCAGCACCATGTAACTTGACTATACATAAATTTTTAATTTCATTTTTTTTATTAATTTGTAGTGGTATGTTAAAATTGGCGTCATTCATTAATTTTTGTTTTAAAACTCTATCAGCTTCCCATCTTAAAATCCATTTGTTACCAAATATCGGTATATTGATTTTTTCTAAATCATCAAATTTCAGATTAGATATTAAAGTACCATGCGGAATTAGAAGTATTCTTTTATCTATTAGTTCATTTTGAATATCTTTGCTTAATAAATCTGTAAAGGTATCTATAAAATACATTTCATCGATAAAATTAAACCTTTTATATAAAT
The DNA here is from genome assembly GCA_036769505.1 of Nitrososphaeraceae archaeon. Lineage (GTDB taxonomy): Archaea > Thermoproteota > Nitrososphaeria > Nitrososphaerales > Nitrososphaeraceae > TH1177. The sequence goes on along the minus strand of DAIPKY010000002.1, from coordinate 24,764 downwards.
TTGCCCTTTTTTTTTCGCAGATCAACAAAGTTTTGAAACCTTCATCTTTCGCACCTTTTAGCACTTGTAAGGAACAATGAGATCCGAGTGTGCTAATAACGTGTTCTTTTATATCTGATACCTTTAACAACATTTTCAAATGTTAATGAGGGTGATAAATTATTTATGATTGTCTTAACTTCTTTTCTCTAATATAATTTAAAAAAAAACAAATATTGCCTTATATTTTAAAAATTTATGACAACTAACAAAAAAATAGAAAAAAGCAATATAGATGAAAATGTATTATTTAATAATAATATTTCACAATTACTATTAAGCTTAGATCTTAAAATTCGTTCTGGTGAATTTAAAATCGCAATATATGGTTTGGGTCATGTTGGCTCTCCTCTCGCGGCCGCCTGGTTGCGTGCAGGTGCTCATGTAATAGGTGTTGATAAATCTAAGCAGATTTTAGAATATGCCAGAGATGGAAAAACACATATCCCTGAACCTGGAGTAAACGAAGCATTTGAAAAGGGTATTATCAATAATAAATTATGTATCTATGATGATCTGGTTAAAGCATCTAACGATTCTTTCCTTAAGATGATATGCGTTCCTGTTTTGGCTCCTGATGGAACAGCTGATTTGTCTGCGGTAAAGAATGTAGCAGTAGCAATAGGAAAAGGATTGAAGAAAAATGATGTGGTAGCCCTCAATCCAAGTGTACCTCCTGGTACAACAGAGGATGTGGTTATTCCTCTATTACAGAAACAGAGTGGGTTGACAGTAGAAGATGATTTTTATGTCGTTTATAATCCTGAACGCATTTATGAAGGAAGAGCAATAGAAGATATTGAACAGAGGTATCCAGGGGTTGTTGCTGGATCAGGAAAAAAAAGTTTAGAAATTAGTAAAAAGGTTTTTTCTTTTATCTATCAAAAAGGTATAATTGCTATGAGTAATATCAAGTCAGCAGAAACTGAAAAACTATTTGAAGGAGTATATAGAGATGTAAATATAGCATTAGCAAATGAATTAGCTATATTTTCTGAACGTCTAGGAATAAATTTCTGGGAAGTACGTAATGCGGCAAATTCTCAGCCTTTTTGTCATATTCACAAGCCAGGGATTGGAGTAGGGGGCGCTTGTATTCCAGTATATCCTCAATTTATTCTAAAAACTGCCAAAATGCTTGAAGTAGACTGCAAACTAACTAGATCAGGTAGATTACTTAATAATTCAATGCCCAAATATTGTGTTATACAAGCACTAAAATTGATTAAGCCAAAAAAGTACAAAGACTTGAGAATAACATTATTAGGTCTCGCATTTAGAGGAGGAGTCTCAGATACCCGGTTATCTCCAACATATGACGTTATCAAAGAATTACAAAAACTGAAAGTTAAAGAAATTATAGTTCATGATCCTCTTGTTAAAAAAGATGATCATTTCTCTAAACATACAAATACGTTCCTAATAAATGATCTCGATGAAGCATTAAAAGGAGCTGATTTAATTATGGTTATTGCTGATCATGAAGAGTATAAAACACTAAACCGTAATAATATAGGAAAAAGTGCATTATATGATGGAAGAGGCATTATTATGGAAAATAAGTTTAGTGGAGTAAACCATGCTACGATAGGTAATCTTAGTTAGCTCTTTCTTTATTAGAGCATTCTAATTCAACAAATTATATTATCTCATGAAATTGTTAAGCTATTGAATAAAGTGAATACATCACCTCCTAGGCTTCTAACCCTTGAATGGAAGAATAATTCTCTTATTTTGATTGACCAAACCAAACTACCATCAAAACTATGTTACGTAAGATGCAGAAGTTATATTGAGGTAGCAGACGCTATAAAAAAACTTGTTGTTAGAGGCGCTCCTGCTATTGGAGTTACCGCGGCATTTGGATTAGCCTTGGCGGCACTTAATAGCAAAACAACTAATTGGAAAGTATTTTTTAAAGAACTAGATAAAGCGTATGATATAATACGATCAACACGTCCAACTGCTGTTAACCTTCAATGGGCTCTTGATAGACTTATGAAAAAAATCAGAAATCTCAGGGATATATCTTTAATAAAAAAAGTTATACTCGAAGAAGCTATTCTAATGGCTAAAGAGGACATAGCAACCAACAAATCAATGGGAATAAATGGCGCTCATTTATTCGCAGATGGTGATACTATTATGACTCATTGTAATGCTGGTTCACTAGCGACAGTTGCTTATGGAACTGCATTAGGAGTGATAAGAGCTGTCAAGGAATCAGGTAAAAAAATTAGTGTTATTGTCACTGAAACCAGACCAGTCATGCAAGGGTCTAGATTAACTGCATTTGAGCTTAAACATGAAAATATAGATGTTAATCTAATTCCGGACACTGCTGTGGGACACATAATGGCTAGAGGAATTGTTAAACAAGTCGTCGTAGGAGCAGATAGAATACTACGTACTGGTCATGTTTTTAACAAAATTGGTACATATCAATTAGCGGTCTTAGCAAAAACCCATCATATTCCCTTTTATGTAGTTGCTCCTTCTTCTAGCTTCGACTTGAAAAACAATCCAAATGATGTAGTTATTGAAGAACGTTCAAAGGATGAAGTTATAAGAATTGGTAAAAAAATACTCGCTCCGAAAAACATTGGAGTCATTAATCCCGCATTCGATATGACTCCTCCTAATCTAATTACAAAAATAATAACAGAGAAAGGAATTGTTTCACCACCTTACACTAAGAGCATTAAAAAATTAATGGAATAAATTGTATTTTGCTTTTTATATAGCATAATGATTATTCATTAATAACATTTTTATCATCTTTTTGCTTAGGTTTTAATATAAAATGTCAAATGAATCAATAACGAAGGATCAAGTTTATCTACAATTAAAAAAATGTATGGATCCTGAAATTCCTGTAAATGTAGTTGATCTGGGACTTATTTATGGTGTAGAAATTAAGGAAGATAAAGATGTTAATATTAAAATGACAATGACAACTCGAGGGTGTCCCTTACATAATACTATGGTTAATGATGTAAAAAAATATGTTGGTAAAATCAATGGCATCGGTACTATTAATGTTGATATTGTATGGGATCCACCATGGTCTATTGATAAAATGGATCCTAAAGCGAGAGACTCATTAGGATTTGGAAAACCCAAACTAAGATTTCAGATAGATTATGAGAAAGCCCTCCCAAAAAAAATAGGCTCATTTATAAAATCAGAAGATGGTTCGTTAATCCTCCTCAATAAAGATGAAAAAAGTTTTATGGTCAATGATGCAATCGTTCAATTCTGGGAGTCTTGTGACGGAACAAAAACTATAAATCAACTTACAGATTATTTTTCTGAAAAACTAGGAATCCCTCGACAACAAGTAGAACAAGAAATGGTTCAACTTTTAGAGCAATTATTTGATTCCAATCTCATTGAAGTCTAATTAATTTTATACTAAAGATACCACCTGCTAAATCGTATCCCTATGTATCAGTCTGATATGATTTTCTAAACAATTTATCGAACAAAATATATGTAAACAATTTTCCTGTAAACATGGAATAGGTTCCAACTCGTTAAAAATTCTATTACAATAGACACAAATGGATTCTAATTGAGGAAACTTTTTAGATATAAGGTAATGGGAACAATTTCGTTTTTCTTTAAACCAAATTATTTCAAGAGCTAATTTTTCTGCATAGGTTCGTATAATATCATAGGCTTCAAAATACCCCTGAGCATAAAATTGACGAATTATTACTCTTGGGATCACACTACCTCTATTATTATTGTTCTTAAATGACACTAGCCATTTTTCCGAGGGTATGATTTCCTTTTCGAATTTATTATCAGATTTTTTTTTGATTTTTTTTTTAGTTTCCATTGATGATAAATATTTATGGCTTTTGAGTTTTCTCAAAAAAACTTTTGAGCTCTTTGATTTGGATACGTTTTTGCTCCATATTATCTCTGTATCGAATAGTTACAGTGCTATCCTTAACTGTATCATAATCAACTGTTATTGCAAATGGAACTCCAATTTCTTCTAATCTTCTATATCTTCTTCCGATAGATCCAGATCCATCATAATAAATATCGAAATCTTTTTTCAAAGAGAAGTAAATATTTTTCGCGATTTCTTCTAATTCTGGTTTTTTTACTAATGGAAGAATTGCCGCCAAAAGGGGTGCTAGATAGGGTTTTAACTTTAAAATTACTCTATTATTTTCATGGTCTTCCGCAAATGAATGCTCTAAAATTGAATATATACTCCTATCTATCCCTAACGAAAGCTCGAATACATGAGGTAGAACCTTTTCATTTGTGACTGGATCCATTATTTCCATTTTTTCTTTGCTGATTTTAGAATGTTGCGATAGGTCATAATTAGATCGGTAATTGCATGCTACAAGTTCTAACCAGCCTAAACTAGTTTTTAACTCAAAATCGAAAGCAATTGTTGCATAAAAGGCTTTTTCCTGATCAGATAATTTTCTAAAACGTGTCTGATTCATATCTATTCCTGTCCTTTCGTAAAATTCTGATAAAATAGATAAATAATACGCGATTAGTTTATTAGGAATAATCTTGCTCTTTAATGCTTCTCTTGCTGTAAGTTTAGAAATTTTTGTACCTTCATCTATAGTTAAAATAGTGTCTTGTACCTCATCAAATTTTGGTATAGCGTCTAACTGATTTGGATTACAAAATACTTCGATTTCTGCCTGATAAAACTCTCTTAATCTTAATAGACTTTGCCGAGGAGCGATTTCATTTCTGAAACTTTTACCTACTTGAGCTATAGGAAATGGAAGTTTTCCTCTCATGATTTTAAAAATCCTCATAAAGTCTACAAATATAGCTTGACAAGTTTCAGGTCGTAAATAAGCTTCATCATGATTAGGGCCAATACCTACTTTAAACATCATATTAAATCGCTCTGTCTTCTGAAATGATGAACCACATTTTGGACAGTTTAACCTATATTGATTTAGTAGCTTATCCACCTCATCATTAGGTATCCTTTCAGGTACATCAATACCTTCTTTCTCAAGGATGAATTTATCAGCTCGAAAAACAGATTTGCATTTATTACATGCTATTACAGGATCAGAAAAATTGTCAATATGCCCGGAAGCAACAAACACATTTCTGCTCATTATCTGTGATCCATCAATCTCAATCATATCATCTCTTCTAACCAATTCTCTTCTCCACAAATCAATAAACTTATTTTTAATGTTGTTCCCATTGGGTCCGTATTCCCAAAAACCGGCTGGAGAGTCAGAGTAAATTTCTGAGCTAGGAAAATAAAATCCTCTTTCTAATGAGAGTTTCATAATTCTTTCGTAACTGACCATAAATATTATCCATGAGAATAAGGTTCTATATTTTTCTTGATATATTCAAATCAATCTATGATCGTCAATTAAGTCTAATACAACTCTAATGTTTTCCTTATCTCCTCTAATTCCATCATTTGGAGTTTCCATTATTATGGGGATATTTTGAATATATCTATGTTTTAAAAATTCTGCCAGTCCTTCTTTACCTATTGAACCAAGTCCAATATGTTGGTGTCTATCTCTATTCTCATTAATTTTTCCTTGTGAGTCGTTCAAATGCAAAACTTTTAAATTTTCAATGTTTATGATCTCATTAAAATTATTCATTGTTTCTATTACTTTTTCAGATGATCTTATATCATAACCAGAAGCAAATGCATGGCAAGTATCTAAACATACACCAAATGTTTTATTATTTAGTTGATCTAATATATCTTTAATTTCATTAAAATTGCTACCTATGCTATTTTTTTGACCTGCACTATTTTCAATTAAAATATTTAACTGTAAATGTCGTCGATATGAAGAATTAAAATGGTCAAGGGCAAAATTGCATGCATCAACTATTTGTTTTATTCCATTCTTTTCCCCAAACCCAAGGTGGCTTCCCAAGTGAAGAATAAGATAAGGAATCTCTAATAAATAACATCTGATAATCTCTTCACAGAGGACGTTTTTGGATTTATCATATGATTCACTCTTTGGTGCTGCGAGATTAGGTAAATATGGCATATGAACAACAACATTTTTTTTATCAATAGGACTATTTTTGAGTTTTCTTTTAAATTCGTCCACATCTTTCATTTCTAAAGGTTTGGGTATCCACCCACGAGGATTTCTAGTAAAAATTTGAAAAGCAGTGCAACCAATACCTTCTGCATTTTTGATGGAGTTACTTAGTGAACCTATAATAGAGACATGGAATCCCATTTTCAATTTTTGTATATCCGTTTTTAATTTACTACATGGATAATAGCTTTACGAAGTAGTTTTATTTTGGTAATGAGTAAGATTAATAGGATTGAGTATCATTTTAGGGAAAGATGACCTTGCAAAGTATCCCTTTTTAGAAGAGGCTGGAACCTACATACGAGAAAGTCATTTTGATTTGGATGATTTTAATCGATCTGAATTTTTACACATCATTCAGAGAGCTACTAAAAGGGTTGAATTTGCTTTGATTGAAGGAAAGGTCTTTATTGATCTTGAAAAATATGATATTGAATTATTTACTTTTCTCGTTTCTCTCATTATGATGAAATATATAGATGAAGATTCGGCTATCAAAAAGTTTTCACTTATGGAAGCTAGACGAGTAGAGAGATTTTTAATATCTGATCTCTTGAAAGAAAAAGATCTAAGAAAAAAAAATCTTCTTATTTTTAAGATTTTCAGAGAACTTTTTCAGTTAGATGTGGAATTAGATCCTAAAAAAAATAATTTATTTAAAATGAATATTTCTGATTATTTACAAAGAGCTACTCAATTTAATGAAATAGAATGGAAATTAATCAATAGGGCTGTTGATAATGGTTATGTATATTTGGATGGAGATGAAACTGTCAGACTGATAAGATCTGAAATTTACAAATTGTTGTATAATAAGATTAAGAATATGAATATTACTAAAGTACCCGAGCAAATTAAATTTCATGCAACTTTGATTAAAAAGAAATTGACTCCGCCCATTAAATACCTAAGACATAAAACCGATTTTCCTCCTTGTATAAAAAAAGCGTTGGAATTACTAAATAAAAGTGAAAACTTACCCCACTCGGCAAGATTTATGTTAGCTACTTATATGCTATCATCAGGAAAGAGTGTAGACGAAGTAGTTTTATTATTTCAAAACGCTCCAGATTTTAATGAAAAAATTACGAGATATCAAGTTGAGCATTTAGCAGGTAAAAAAGGTAGTCAGACAAGATACTCTGTTCCTGCCTGTAGCAAACTAGTAAATGAAAACCTTTGCTATGCAACTATCGATTGTAAAGGAATCACTAATCCTATACAATTTGGTAGAAAGATGTAGAAAATGCAAAAAGAAATTAATAGTAAAAATAAAGAATTTTTAATTAGACTTTTCAAAGAATATTATTTTAAAAATATCGGTAATCTTAGCCCCCCAGTTCAAATGCATAACCGTGAGTTTGGTTTTATGACGTTTGATGGCAAAGTAATTAGGCACTTAGCCTTTCCAAAAATCGGAAATTTAAAAGCTTTTATAATTCAGAATGTTCCTTCCGATATTTTTTGCTCAAATGCATATTATCAATTTCCTACTTTCCCTATTAATGAGAAATGTTGGAAAGGTGCAGATCTGATATTTGATATTGATCTTAACGATATATTATTACCATGTCAAAAAGAGCATACATTTTTTATCTGTTCTAATTGTAGTTTTGTGTCTAAGGATTTCTTGACCTTGTGTCACGAATGTCATAGTACTAGAATTCTTAAAAATACAATACCATGTTTTAGATGTATAAATTCCTTAAAAAAGGAAACGAAAAATTTACTGGAATTTTTAAAAAAAGATTTTGGAATACAAGAACAAAATTTAGAGGTATCTTTTTCAGGTAATACTGGATTCCATGTTGTAGTCTTGCAGAGTAATTATTTATTGTTAGATTCTAAATCCCGATCGGATATAGTAGGATATTTAATGGGAAAAAATCTCTCACCAGACAGTTTAGGTGTGAGAAATGACAAACGCGGGGATAGAATTAAGGTTCCATTAAGTGGCTTTTCTTATGGATGGAGAAAAAGAATTGTTGAAAAGATGAAGATGCCTGAAGTTTCGAATGATCATTTAAATAAATTTATAAAAAAAATTGGGGGGTATCAATCATTCAAAAATGAATTGGACAAAATTGCTTATGAATTAGGACTCAAACTAGATCCGCAGGTAACTACTGATATCCATAGAATTTTTAGAATGATAGGGTCATTAAATGGTAAAAGTGGACTTTCCAAGATTGTATGTTATGACATAGACAAATTTGATCCAATGAATGATTCTTGTTTTTTTGAAAATGATAGGAATGTTGATATTTCAATTAATACACCCTTAAAATTTAATATTAAAGGAAAAAAATATACCTTAGATAAATCTATATCTACAGTTCCTGTTTCAGTTGCTGTTTTTTTGATATCTAAACGACTAGCTAATCTAGCCAATTATTCCTCTTAACGTATAAATTTTGTACATTAATCTTCTATAATATGGAGTTATTGATTGTAAATAACACTTCCCCCTTTGTAAATGATATTGTTCGTATAGTTAAGGACTTGGGTATATCATTTAAATGTAAATTATATTCAGAAATTAAGATCGAAGAATTATCATCATATAGATCAATTATATTATCCGGAAGGAGAAATTATAATAGGGAGACAAATATTAAAAATAATAAAATAATCGAATATTGTAATACATCCGACCTTCCCTTATTAGGAATTTGTTATGGAGCAGAGTTGATCAATTTATTTTTTGGCGGTTCATTAATTAAATTGAAAAATACTATTCAGGGATTAGTTAAAGTTACATCTATTAATAATAATATTTTTTTACCTTATCAATCCTCGATCTACGCATATCAAAGTCATAGATATGCGATTTATAGGTTATCTTCTCAGATGGAACTCTTATGCTCATCATCCGAGTCTAAACATGAAGTTTTTAAACATAAGAAAAGAAATATTTACGGGGTTCAATTTCATCCTGAAAAAAGTGGAATTGAAGGCAAATCTATCTTCAAAACTTTCTTAAGGCTAGCAAATTAGAATATTGTTATGATTAATAAAAGATTTTGATATTTTAGTTATTGTTAAATTTACTCATTTCGATGATTTTTTTTCGAGGGAAACATGTGTAGTAAGCCATTCTATTACAAAAATCCTTTCAACTTCAATTAAAGGAACCAATTATAACATTGTGCACAGACTTCCTATTGTCTTTTTAGAACTTCTATCAATTTAAAAGAGATTAACCTTATGAGATAATATTTTGCTTAAATAATAACAATTATCAAATTTATTGCTAGGAAGTCATGAGATCTCATTTCTTTTACTAATGATATTAACCATAAATATTAGTAATTTTACTATAACAATCAAACAAATAAATATATAAAAAAGTTTTTGGATAATTAAGAGTAAAATTATATGATTTATAAAAAAAAGAGAGTAACTGAATATTATTATCTATATTTAATTTTAGTAATGCTTAATTATCCAATACTTTAGACATAATTTAGAGAATCGAATAATTTATTTTTAATATTCATGGTATAGAAATTAAAATTCTCTGTTTTACTTACCTTTCTCATAGAGAGAGCTAAACTTCCAAATATGATCCTTCATTTTTTAGTTTATTGTCTTTAAACATTTTTCACATAATATTTACTACATAAAATATACTATAATTAGTCAAATCGAAAAGATCACCATTTAATTTACAATTAATACTTCAGTCGGTATATGATAGATCATACCTATTTCACAATTAATTAATTTTTTAAAGACAAAGGATGGGATAGTTTTTATTTGCTGTAAAATTATCTTGTTATAATTGCAAGGTAATTTATCTCATGATTTGAATTTGCCATTAATAGAACAAAACATTTCAGCTGTCCCATTAGTAATTGCAGTAGTACTGAAATATTGGGGAGAAGATGTTATCAATTTTAAAGATAATAAAAATCACTATAAATCACCTAATATTATTGATGGAATAGAAATTGCTGAAAAAATTAATTTTTTTTCTTGTTTTAATAAGAGCACAATTATAGATCTTAAAAAACGGATAGATCAAGGAATTCCTCCTATCGTTATTTTTCCAGGTTTATATGATCTACCTCAACATGCCTTAATAATTTCTGGATATGACAATACAGAAAAAAGAATTTTAACATATATTCCCTTACCAGATACAACTGGTTCTATACCTGAATCCCAGTTTTCTTCAGAGTGGAAGCAAGAAGATAATATTTCTATTATAATAATACCTAAAGATATGAAAAATTTATTATCCAAAAACGAGTTACACATAAGCAGATCATATCGGCTATGCTTTGAAGCAGAACGAGATTTTTCCAATGGGAATATAGACAGTGCGATTAAAAAAGTTACTAAATCCGTTAATATTGATAAAAACAATGCCTTTGCATGGTCATTGCTGGGGAGTTGTTATAGCGAAACGAATAATAAAGAATCTATACATTGTTTTAATCAAGCCATTAACTTAAATGCTAATTATTTTTTAGCATTAAGAGGTTTAGGTAATTTTTATTTAAAGAGCAAGGATTATCCAAACGCTGAGAAATATTATTCACAAGCAATAAGTCTTAACCCAAATAGATACGGTCCCATTTATAAAAATCGTGCTTTTTCCAGATTGCAATTAAATAAGAATCAAGAAGCAAAGCAAGATTTAATATTGTATTTGGAAAAGACACCCAATGCAAAAGATAGAGAACATATTACTGAGGCATTAAACTCAATTAGCATTTAAATAAGAAAATTATAGTTATGAGAATATTTAGAGACACAAAAGATCTTGCAATCTTGGTTTTTCCAACTTACCCATCAATAATCAAAGATGTTCAACTTTCGACAATCAAAAAATTAAAAGAAAATGATATTGTTATACACAAAATTATTCAAGAAAAGTATTTTTTTTCAATGTATTTAAACAAACCTATTAAAGCTTCTAATATTATTTCATCATTTGTAGGAATAAAAAAAATTGAGATAGCATATTCGTCCGCAAATAATATCAAGTCCATAATTAGTAATATAATTAAAATAGGACAAAAAATAATTGTGGACGAAAAATTTTTTATAAGAGTTTTCTCCGAAAATGCGAATTTTTTGCCACGAGATATTGAATTTATTGCTACTGGCATACTAGTAGAAAAATTAACAAATAAACTTTCCAGACCTTCGACCAATGAGGAATCGGCAAGTAAAGTAATGAGAGTTTATATAGGAAATAGTAAATCGTATATAAGTTGGAAGTCGCTGAATGGAATAGGAGGAAATTCTTATGGAAAAATAAAAAAGAAAGCCTTCATAATTATCTATAATCAACTTTCACTTTTTTCCTTAAAAAAAATAATACAAATGGGATTTTTTCCTGATATATTAATTTTATATTGGGATTATATGGAACTAAAGAACATATTATTATCCTTACATCAAATTTTAAACAATATATCTATTCACAAGCTGAAATTAAAATTATTACAATTAAGTTTATTAATTCCAGAAAGGAGTAATCTACCTATAGATATTTTAGTAAACTTATTAATAATCGATATTTGTTCTTACTTTACGAATCTTCTTGATGTTGTCATTCCATTTAATTTGATTTTGCATCCCACTTGGTTAATTGACTATTCAATGAATTTCTGTATTAAGAATGGCAAGATACCATGGCTGCCTAATCTATTTGAGGAAGATGCTCCTTTTATTCCTTTAGGTCAAAATTTTGATAATAATAGAATCGCGGCATCTAATGTTAAAAGAAGTAAACTTAATGCCTATCTAGAAGTGAGAAATAAAATTCGAATACGAATAAAATCTGATACTTTTCGAAAAAATATCAAAGTATTTACTATACAAAAAGGATTATTAAATATACGACCTAATTATATTGATAACATTCTCAACTCCATTTAACTTACTGCAAAATTCCATTATATCATTAGATCTTGATAAAAATTTATTGTCATTTAATATCGTATTTATAGATTCTACTATTTTTTCAGATGTTAATTCATTGTTTTTTAGCATTAGTCCAATTCCAATTTTTGTTATTTTACAAGAATTACTAATTTGTTCTGCATGATTGTCTATAGGAATAGAAATTATGGGCTTCCCGAATTGGAGAGCTTGTGATATTGTTGTATGTCCTCCTCGTAATACTAGAATATTGCTCAATATAAAGAGTTCATCCCTTATAGGACACCATTCATAATACCAACCATTATCTGATATCTTGAAAGGCTCGATTTTTCCATTTGGTTTTCCTTCTGATATAACATACTGAATCTTGTTTTTAAAATATTTTTGGGCATCAAGTATTTTCCTAACAATTGGTAGTCTGGTTTTAGCCGGGCCGCTAATGTGAAAAAAAACTATTGGCTTGCTATTAGAAAAATTGAGTAAGTTAGTAACTTTAATAATCTGTTGCTTAGAAATATTCATTTTGGGAGCTATAATTCCTATATATTTTATTTTTTTTAATACTGAAGACGTATTCCAAATATTATTTTCAGAAATTGTATAAGGAGGAGGCAGATCTGGTATAAGGATTTCATTAGCCAATGACCATAATGACCCTATAAATTCGCCATTTACCGTTTCAAAGAACCTTCCTGCTTTAAAGGAGTGTAATTTAGGAGATAAAAGTAATTTTATCTGATTCAAGAGAACTAAAGAAGGTATACCTAATAATCTGGCTGACATAAGAGAAGAAAGTCTTGAATCTGAAACTATTATATTAGGAGAGAATTTGATCATTAGCTCTACTTCTTTAACCATCTGAATAGTAAAATTTTTAAACCAATTTGGAACATTTGAGATAGAATTTTTTAAGGAAAAACTTCCCTGAGAATTCCAAGAAAATTCTACAGGCGGTACTTGATTACATTTATACCCATACCTAGAAATATAATCCACTGCTTCACCAAATGATGAAAATTTTACTTCTAGACTATTATTTTGTACTTTTTCTGCAATGGTTATCAAGCGACTGGCATGACCTAGTCCTACTCCATAGGGAGTAAAATATACTTTTTTTAACATTTTTAAACACTAATATAATATACATCCAAAACTAGATTTGCCTAATAAGATATATGTAAAAAAACGTTAAATAAATAAAGTTATTAGAAATTCTCTGAATTGTTGATATCACTATAAATAAGTCGCATCTCGTCAAAAGTTAATTTTTCCCCGCTGGACATCTTCTTTAAAGCTTGCTCTTTCATAGAATTCCAAATTTGTACAGTTTCCTTACTTCTTCTAGCTCTTTCTTTCGTTGATTGGAAGCCGGAATAATTCTTTTCATGACTATCCCTCGATCGTTTTTTTCCTCCAAATGAAGTTATCTTCGATTTTCTAAATTCTATGGCATTAATTTGTGTATTTACCATTTCTAATTTGGCAGCAGTTTCTCTAACATCCCTAATTATTTTTCGTCTTTCTTCGTACAATTTTTCTCTGGCATCCAATAATGTATCTAATATTTTTTTCAATTCTCCAATTTTATTACCAAAATCGGATCTTTTGTCGAAAATTTCATTAATCTTTGACTTTAAATTTCCATATTGAGACGAAATTGTTCTATACTGATCTTCTTTTTTATGCATGACCTGCATTGTATGTAATTTAATAGCTATCTCTTTGGAACGTGTAACGAGTTTCCGTTCTTCTTCTTTAGATAATTTTTTAGTTTGAATATCGCGTTCTAATTGCTCAAGGGTTTTAGTCAATTGCCTGATATTCGTTCTCTCTCTTGTTGATTTGGTCCCTGATTTTTCATCAATAATCTTCATTTGACTTCTAGCTTTTAATACCAGCTCTTTAAGTTCCATAAACTTGGGAAATTCCTCTTCTTTCACCTCATTGACTTCTTTTAATTTTATTCGAAGTGCTTCTAATGTTTCTCGTTCGTCGTCTATTTGCTTTTTTGTAACTTCTATTTTTTCATTTAGTTCTTGGATTGTCTGTTCTCCATTCTTCTGATCTTCAAGTAATGAGTTCTTAAAATCTAAAAGAGTTTTAAGATTTGATTCTAGGGATACAATATTTTGTTCATGATCACTCTTTCTAGAATTGCTACCTTCACTGCTCAAAGCATTAATTTCTTCGGTTTTATTCACGCCGCGCTAAATCTGTAATAATTTTATAAAATATATATTTTTATCACTTGTTAACATTATTATTTACATTATTCATTGATAAAATGTATCCTATAATTTATATGATATTGAATTTATATTATAACTGAGAAGAATGGATGATTTCGAAAAAAATTTTCCAGAGTTTGATTGGAAAAATACTCCTGCATATAAACATCCTTTAGGAAGAGATTGCCCTTGTCCAAAGCATGAATATATTAGAGAGCAAATTAGTATCGCGAAAAACCTTAGTGAGTCAAAGACGAATAATAAAAATCGTGCTCAAATAACTTTAAAATTTTGTCCTGATCATTATAATGTATATTTTAAAGAGGTTATACCTTCTATGCCCTTAAAGCATAGAATCATGACCAAATTTGCTTTAAAGCTTGGGGCTATCAGTATTCAGAAAATACCATATATGCAATCTGACCAGTGTTTCTATTGCAAATTTGGGTCAGGAGGTTTTGATAAAAGGCAAGAACTTCCACCTATCTAGGCAGTCCTCTGATTTATCATATTTTTTATCATATTGCCATGACTATAAACAAATCCTAAGGCTAGTATATTTCTTAAAATAATTGATAGGTATGGTATTTGATTATGCCTTATTTCTAGATAGCCAGACAAAAATTCTTTTGCTACCTTTCTATAGATTTGAGGTTTTAAATCTAATATACTTGCGAGAAAACTGCCAACATCCATGCTTTGAGCAAATATTGATGCACTTTTCTGAATGAATCCGAGATCAATTCTTATTACATCTTTATCTTTATTCACTAAAAAATTTTGGCATTTGTTATCAATAAATACAAATCCATTTTTGTGTAACATTCCTGTAATTTTACCTGCTTGAAAAGCTAGGTCGTGTATAATTTCTGTATGAAAGTAAAAATAAAGATTTCCTCCTTTTATATATTCTTCTATTATTTCCTCGTATGATATCGAAAAAAGCTTTGGGGTATTAATACCCATTAATTTCAATTTTTTTCGAAATTCAAAACTTTCATTCTCGAGTATTCGTTGTCCGATCTCCGGAGGACATGATGGATTTCCAGAGAAAATAGAGATTAAGGTAAAACAAAAAATTAAAACGAAATGTCTAAGATTAGTAAATGATTTAGTCTTTTTAACTACTACCTTATTACTTTCAAATAGATTTGTTGTAATCTTTCTTTCCCAATTGATAAAATACAATAGAAGTTTTATTGTTTGATTTGTGTATTTTAATGATACCTTTATGGACATGGACCGGGTGGGATTCGAACCCACGATCTCAGCAATGCCAATGCCGTATCCTACCGGACTAGACGACCGGCCCTATCAATGAATTAAATTAACTCGATATTAATATTTTTAAGAAACAATATTATAATTCTGAATTCAAAAAATTAGTGTAGTGTGAATATAGAAAAATCTGTGGGAGCAGTCATAAAGTATCAATCACCTTCCAGTAAATTAAAAGACCCTGAATTTCTCTTATTAAGAAATAGGAGAGGATATTGGGGGTTTCCGCAAGGGCATAAGGAAGAAGGCGAAACTGAGATGCAAACTTTATTTAGAGAAGTATATGAAGAAACAGGAATAAATTCTTTAAATATATTATCTTTTATTGGCAGAATTAGGTATTCATTTTTCAAAGGTGAAGGTGTCAAATCCAGAAAAGAAGTTAGTTTCTATTACGCTACTACGAATATTAGAGATATAACCATTTCAAATGAACATGATGATTTTATTTGGACAACTTTTTCAGAAGCATTAACATATCTCAATAGAAAGCAATTGAAATCAATTATGATAGAAGGGCATGAAAAAGGATTTTATTGAATATTTCCAACACTCACTCATAGTAAGTTTATGATAATAAATTTATATCTGATCCTCAGAGGATGACTTGAGAGGATATTGTAATGACTACTTCTGGTAAAAGGATAGTTTTAACGGCAGACCGAAGTCTGATGACTAATTATCGTGGTAATTTTCTTTATGGTTTTATAGCGTGTGGACCTTATGAATTGGTTCCAGAATTTGTTTTTGATAAACTTTTTTGTCCTAGTGTAGAAACAGATAAACATTCAGGTGAAGTGAAAGTAGCTCAGTGTGGATTGAGAAGAATAGAAGGTGCCTTACTTCAAGAGTATAATAGAAGTGAAATTTTTCTTGCCCATCCAGACATGTTAAACAAATGTATTGGACCAGACACCAAAGTGGTCGGAATAAATGTAATGGATCCTTTAGGTATGGCTCCTGTTACAACAACTATGTCGCCTGAAAAATTATCCTACGTAGCTATGAAATTTAAAAAAATGTGCGCTTCAATTATACAATTAAAGAAAAAATATAACTTCAAAGTTGTAGTAGGAGGGAACGGTGCTTGGGAACTAGCAAAACCAGATAGAATGAAAATTCATGGCATTGATACAGTAGTGATTGGTGAAGCGGATGAGTTAGCTTTGGATTTATTTCATGACCTGGAACAAGGTGATGCTCCAGAGCTTTTACATACCTTTGTCCGAAATATTGAGAATATTCCTCAGATACAAGGTCCTACAATAAATTCATTAATTGAAGCAATGAGAGGATGCGGGCGTGGTTGTGATTTTTGTGATGTCAATAAACGATCAAAAAAAGATATTCCTCTTTCTAGATTAAAAGAAGAAGCCATAATTAACCTTAAGTATGGATTTGACTCAATATGGCTTCAATCTGATGAAATGTTATTATACGGTTGCGATAATAAAGATTTTTTTCCCAATGCTGATGCCATTATAGATGTCTGGAGTGGATTAAAGAAGGTAGGAGCCAATTTTGTCGGAACTACTCATATGACGCTTTCTGCTGTTGCATCATCACCTAATTTGATAAAAAAACTTTCACAAATAAATGATATGGAAAATAGTGGCAGGTGGTTAGCCACCAACTTAGGGGTGGAAACAGTTGCTCCAAGAATGGTTAAAAAACACTTAGGCGTTAAAACAAAACCATTTCAACCCGAAGAATGGGGTACAGTTGTTAGGGAGGGTTGTAAAATTTTAAATAATAATCATTGGTTTCCTGCGTTAACTCTTATTATTGGTTGGCCTGATGAAACCCCAGATGAAACTCAATATACAATAGATTTAATTGAAGATTTTAAACATATGAAAATGCGTGGATTGGTAGCGCCGTTACTTTATCAGGATTTTTCAGAGAAAAACTCAATGCATTTTGGTAATCTAAATGAAGCTCAATTTACTCTCTTCTGGAAGTGTTGGCAACATAATCTGCGTATCATTAACGATATTATTCCAATTATTATTAGAAATAAAAGTTATGGACCTCCTATGAAGTTATTTATGGCTAGTTTAATTAAAGTAGGCACATGGGCCATAATGAGATATCTTAGAGGTCTTTCTAAGGATCTATTTGATGGTAAATTACCCGAAGATATTATAGAACAATACTCTAGAAGTCGTTCGGTAACGACGCCATTACCATCTAAACTATAAATATTATTATATAATTATTTTTTTTACCGATCCGTAATTTTCAAATTTGCAATCGCTTTATCAGCTAAGCTGGCTGATTTTGGTGTTATGATAACAAAATAATTTTTATCTGCACGTTCAATTGATTGAATTTTTTTGTATTTGCCTGTCGAAATATCAAATTCGAATAAGCCTGTAGACATTTCCGTTTTCACATAAACCATCATTAATATCTCAGTAGAAAGCTGGGAGACCGGAACAATAGAGAAAAGATAACCTTTGTAATATGTTATTGGTAATAATTGTTTCATATAGGGGGCTATAGATGCCATATAAAGAAACAAATCTTCTATGGATGAGAACTCCTCATATTCAAATTTCATAATATATCACATAATAATTCAAATTATCCATAGGACTCGAATTTGATCTCGTAACTCCCATCTTTTCTTTTATGGCGTTCATCAACAAATCCTTTAGGCTTTAAGTAATCTAGGACCCCATCTACGGTACCTTGCCATCCACAGACATAAAATGAAGTATTTTCAGGGGTTATTTTTTCCCCAACAATCTTTTCTAAAGATGACGTATCGCTTCCTGGTTCTGGTCTTAAAAATGATTCAACCCTTCCCCTCTGGCCTCCCCAAGACCTGTTGAAAGGTTCATCTGGTCTGCTAATACTTGCTCTATATCTAAAATTCCAGTTATCTCGGCCTTTATCTAAACTTTCTTCCTCCAATTCAGTTAACAACTCTCTATAACTAAGTTCATCTACATAGCTAGCTCCATGTAAGACAATTATTTCTCTTTTACTACCAATAGCTTTAAGATGTAAACTATATGATATAAACGGAGCTAACCCAGTGCCTCCCCCAATTAAAACAAGTCTTCTATTATCTGGACTGCCATCATGCATTTTCTCGTTAACTGTAAATATACCTGTTGGCTTTAACCATCCAATTTCATCTCCTTCTTTACGATTAAAAATCTGGGTAGTAAGTCTCCCCGGCAGAGGTTTCTTTACCCATCTAATCAGTAATTCAAAATATTTTTTTCTCTCAGGAGGAGATGCTATTGAATAAGCTCTTCTAACTACTTTTCCTTCATCAGGATTATTAAGAGATAAGGTAACAAATTGACCAGCTTTAAAATCGGGCACTGTCCCTTCATTTGGATTGATACGTAAAATCTCTAGATCTTCTTTTAAAATCCTAATATAAGAAATAACACCTTTATTCTCCACAACCATAGGTAATATCGAAATAATCTCTCTTTAGTCCTTATATATGTTATTATACTTTTATAAGCAATTATTAGAGCCGAAAGTTTATTTTTTATTATTAATTATGAAATATAAAATATGATCAATTGGTCAAATATTAAAGATTCTAACAATTCAAAAAACACAGATTTAGTAAATTCAATTAATGAACAAAAACTAGAACAAAAAAAAATAGTATCTCTTTTTGAAGAGAAGATGAGAATATTTGCTACAGAAAGATCGATTGAGTCTAGCTTGGATGTTTTGAATATCTCTATACAGTTGGCTAATATACGTGGAAACTTAAATCGCTCTTTTGAACAATATGTTAGGAATCTGGAAGAAGAAATAGTAAAACTTAATAGAATTATAGAAAAAAATCAGAGAAGGTAGAGTTTATAACTTTACCTTATCTATGAAAATTACTTTGTTTCGTATAGTACCAAGTTTTTCTATACTAATTTCTACTAAATCACCATCCTTCAAATATTTCGGATTATTCATTGACATTGCTACACCTGCAGGAGTGCCTGTGGAAATAATATCACCAGGTTCAAGAGTCATTAACTGACTCAAACTGGAGATTATTTTTTTGATAGGTATGACCATTTTACTGCTCGTAGAGTTCTGTCGTATTTCGCCATTGACCTTGGTCAATATTTTTAAGTTTTGGGGATCACTAATTTCATCTTTTGTAGTTATCCATGGTCCACAAGGTGCAAAAGTGTCTATACTTTTCCCTCTTGTAAATTGTTTATCCTGAAATTGAATGTCTCTAGCAGATACATCATGAAATATCATATATCCAAAAGCGGAATCTATCGCTTCCTCTTCTGTACACTTCTTAATCGCTTTACCAATTATAACTGCTATTTCTGCTTCATAGTCTAAGCGCTGAACATTCGCTGGACATAAAATATCGTTAAAAGGATTATTTAGTGCAGTTCTTGGCTTTAAAAATATTATAGGTTCAGAAGAGGGGGTAAGCCCAGCATCTTGAGCATGATCATAATAATTAAATGCTAAACATATAATTTTATTTGGACTAGGTAGCGGTGAGAGTAATTCCACCTCGCTAATCTTTCGTTGGAAATTCAAGTTGTCATAATTTTTTACAATCTCATCTAACCAATTATTAAATAAAAATTCTTTTATATTAAGTGGAAGTGGAATGCCAGTTTGCTCTTGAATCTCATTCTTTGTAATGATGTTATTAAAATCATCAGCCACTATACCATATGTTTCTCCTTCTTCTTTTGTTTTTACTCTTGCTATTTTCATTTTTTCACCTATTTATGAGTGAATATTGCTGATTTGTTATCTTCTATTTTACAAAAGCCGAACCTTATAAATTGAACCATAGTACTATTACATAATGTAGTCACAAAAGACTCTGCAAAACCTTCAATTACTTCTAGACTATTATGATTAAATCTATCACCTATAAACAATTTATTTGGCTTTAAAATAGTATACTTTACTATATCCTGTTCGGACACCCATTGAATTTTGGGAATCGTCTCTTTTAATGTATCATCTGTATATTCTGCTATTCCTTCTTTTTTCTCTATGTCGATTTCGGAAATCTTGATATTATATAATTCAATTAATCTTATTTCCATTTCATTTTTCAATTTTTCAGCATCCTGGTTAGATATGAATACTACATTATTTACGTAAATTTTTCTAGTTCCAATATCAATAGATGGATGATTTTTAAATATCACTTTTTTTTCCTTTGCATTTTTGATAGTTATTTTGACAGGGTCATTAACAAATAATAATCTCTTTGATGTAGAATCAATTATCTTTCTATTAAATGCCTCTAGCACTTCTATTGAAGGTTTAGTTTCAGAAAGAGTTATCCCAAGAGATAATACAAATCGACGTATTGCCTCTGGTGTAAAACCTCGTTTTTTCAGTCCCATTAAGGTGGGAAGTCGAGGATCGGACCATCCTTCAACCTGTTTTTCTTCAATAAGAGGTTTTAATTTTCGTTTAGAGACCGGAAGTCCTTCAAATTCCAATCGTGAAAATTCGATTACGACTGGTATTCGCATTTCCAAGTTTTTTAATATTTGTTGATATAATTCATTTCGCAATTCATATTCTTTTGTTCTAAATGCATGAGTCACCCCGTCAAGACTATCTTCGATTGGTGCAGCAAAATCGTATGTGGGCCATAAAATTATTTTATCACCTAACAAAGGATGAGGGCTTTCAATTATTCTGAATAATGTAGGATCTCTCATTACTGTATTATTACTATTCATATTTCCTTTGAATCTAATTATTGCTTCATTTTGATGATAGTAACCATTAAAAATTTTATCAGAATTTTCTAAAATTTTATCAGAATGTATTCTACATTGGCATGGAAGTCCTTTTGCTCTTAAATTATGAATTGTAGATTGGGTGCATAAACAAACATATGCATTCCCATTGTTGATTAATTTCCTACCATAAGAGTGTAACAAATTAATATCATCTGAAGTATTTTTGATTATATGAGGTGCTATATTCAACCATGATAGGCCTTCCATTATGGCATCATAATATTCGATTTTTTCATTTAGCGGATTTGTATCATCAAATCGTAGTATTAGTTTTCCAGAATACATTCTAGCATATTCCTCATCAATAACAGCTGCCTTAGCATGACCTATATGAGGGTACCCGTTTGGTTCGGGAGGAAACCTAGTTACAACTTTTCCAGGCTGTGCATTCCTTAATGGAGGTAAGTGAAACTCATTTTTTTCAACTGACTTTTTTGTTACTAAATAATTGGGGTATTTTTGAAGTAATAATTCTCTCTGTTGTTCTATAGATAATGAATTGATTTGTTCAAGTATTTCTTTGATTTTAGGAATGATATCCTTGAGGTTATTTTTTATTTCTGGTTTTGAGCCTAGTATTTTCGAAATAACAGTATCTAATCTTGCACTTCCATTATAATCAACAGCATTGTTTAGAATGGTCATCTCTGCTAATTTTTGTGTCTCCAGGTCAATATCCATAACTATTTCTTCCTCTCTACTATGTAATTAGATAATTCTTGAAGTATTTTTTTAGGCTCAGAGTCTTCGTAAATTATTAGAGAGTTCATAGCTTTTTCAATATAATCCATTGCAGTTTTTCTTACAATCTTTTCGATTTGAAGTGAAGAAATTATATCTATTGCTTTTTTTAAACTCGCGGTCTCACATTGACCTTTTCCAAAAACCTTCAGAATTTTGTTTCGTTCTAATTCTGAAGCCATTTTGATTGAGAGAAGAATTGGATAAGTTTTTTTTCCTTCTCTAATATCATTTCCTACTGCTTTTCCAGTTTCCTTAGAATGGCCTGCAATCCCGATTAAATCATCAATTAACTGAAATGCAATACCTGAATTTTTACCAAATATGCTCATATTATTTACATCTTTTTCTGTTGCATTTCTTGAAGAAAGTGCTCCCAATGAACAGGAGACATTGAATAGAGCGGCTGTTTTTTTTGAAATCATCTCAATATATTCTTCTTCGGATGGAAAATTTACAACCTCTGAGAATTGGACATCCCTAGCTTGACCTTCACATATGTCAACACATGCTGAGGAGAGTCTTCTAATCATACTTAGTAAAGAGCTATCTTTTATTGAGTTAACGTTCGTTGTGGAAAGAATCTGAAAGGCTTTTGAGAAAAGGATATCACCAGATAAGATTGCAAGAGGCAATCCAAAAGATTTATGTACCGTAGGTATTCCATGTCTAAGATCATCATTATCCATTATATCATCATGCACTAAAGAGAAATTATGAATAAATTCTACCGCGGAAGCGGCTGGTAATGCATCTAGTTGATTTCCTCCAAACATTTCACATGACTTTATAACCATCAAAGGTCGAAGACGTTTTCCACCACTTTTTAAATAATGGGTGGAGGCTTGATATAATTCTAAAGGCTTCCCAGATAGAAAAGATAAAAGATGATTATTAACTTTATTGATGTAATGCTCAACTTTTATTCGAGTGGTATCTTTCATTGTTAATAACCATGTCTGCTAATTCACCAGTTAATATAAGTCTTGATTTAGCTAACTCCCTAATATTTAAGGAGCCTGTAAGAAACATGGATCCTTTTAATTCATAAATTAAACGAGTAGAGTATGTAAACAAACTTTCTTTTGATTCAGAAGCAGCTTTAAGAAAAGGATATGCCATTGCACTCATAGTTGCTCCCAATGCAATGCATTTTGCTATTTCTAGGCCATTTCTAATTCCTCCAGATGCAATTAATGGTAAATCTACAGCATTTTTAACCTCTATTAGACTTAAAGCGGTTGGAATTCCCCAATCCCAAAATAATTCACCAAGGTTTTCTTTAGCATCATTTTTTACTTTCGTAGCCCTAATTTTTTCTATTCCTGCCCAACTTGTACCTCCTGATCCAGCAATATTAATACAATCGATATGTGCTTTTTCTAATTTTAAAGCAACTTCTCGCGATATGCCGGAACCAACTTCTTTCACTATTATTGGAATGCTTATACTTTCTCTAATTTTGGTTATCTTGTCCCAAACACCCCTGTATTTTGGTTCTCCTTCTGGTTGAATTAATTCTTGTAATGGATTAAGATGAATGACCAAAGCGTTAGCATCTATCATTGAAATAAGTTTTTCAATAGTATGAATATCTAATCCTTCTGCAAGTTGCGCACCTCCAATATTAGCTATTAAAAAGGCAGAAGGTGCATTCTTTCTAGCTACAGAATATGTTTCTGCTAAAAAAGTACTTTTTAGTCCAGCTCTTTGGCTTCCTACTCCCATTCCAAATGCAAATGTTTCAGCTAATTGTCCTAACCGGGAATTGATTTTTAAGGCTTCTGGGGTTCCGCCTGTCATGGAATCGATTATAATTGGAGCTCCAAACTGATGATTTAAGAATTCAGTCGCAGTATTAATCTCATCAAAATCTATCTCGGGTAATGCGTTATGAATAAATTTAACATATTCTAAAAAAGTAGATACAAATCTAGATTGAACATTATTAGAAAGCGGAATGTCTATCCCATCCCTTTTTCTATTCATTATTAGGTCAATTTCAGGATTATCGGATTCGGACATATGATATACCCTTATATCTTACCCTTAAAAATAGTACCCTTAAAATTTTTATCTTGTACTGCTTTTTGAATCTGTATAGGATCTAATCCATTGATAAAGATAACATCTTTTCCAGTATTAGCAATCTTTGTAGCCTCCTCTACTTTCCTTTTTATTCCACCAGTTACATCATCGATATTAACATTTTTCATTAAATTAACTTTCATTTGTTTTTTTTTATAGGTTTTATTGTTTTCAAATTTTATCTCTTTAATAATTTTTTTATCTTTCATATTGTTATATAGACCATCTACGTTAATTGCAAAAATAATTTTGTAAGGATCTAGAATTTTTGATAACATTGTCATTAAAACATCCCCAGACAATATAGAATATTTGTTATTTTTTATATATACTACATCTCCATATGTGACTGGGATTAAATTATTTTTTGTAATTTTTTTTAATTCTAAGACTTTGTTACTATTGCTATGGCCATTTATCAAAAATGAAGAAGGAGATATGCCGTATGGATTTAATCTATATTTTTCGAATGCATCCAATATTATATTGTTGAGGGTTAACATAGATGAATGAACAACAGAAATTCCATGGGGATCATATTTTTGTAATCTGGTATGCATATCAAATTTTACAGACCAGTAATGTCCATATGAGCCTCCTCCATGAACTATTATTAA
>DAIPKY010000286.1:0-1993 GCA_036769505.1 Nitrososphaeraceae archaeon | reverse complement strand
TTCTTCTGAAAATATTACAATAACATTTGCAATGATTATAGCTATTATCATTGAGAAAATAAAATATTTTAGTGTTAATCTATGGCTGGTCTTTTCTTCTGAAGACAAAGGTTGTTGAGGGGATATGATATTATCTTGCTATTAAGGATTCATTTGTAATTTAGTTAAGAATTTTATTTTCAAAATAGAAATTGAAAGATGAAAGGAGAAATTTAGGTAGTTCATGTAAAAACAACAACAACAACAACAACAACAACAATCCAATGTAGTTAGTAATTTAGTATATTCTAAATTGTCAAAATAATTCTAAAATAAGTATCTAATAGTAAAAGCTAAATACAAGGTTGTAGTTTCTCTATACAGTAGACTCCCTTTTAGAATCGCTCTCGGTATTACTCCAGGTGGGCCCGCAGTTTTCTCGGGTTCATTCACTTTGAACTGTTTTAGCTTAAATCTATCAAAATTTTATTCATAATTGAATTTTCATTTTAGACTTTTTAGATAAATTTAATAATATCCATAATAGTAAAATATACTATTGACATTTCTGCAATTGTCTTTTATAATTATGTGTATATACTATCAAAATAATACAATTTAGATATTCTATTTAACAGTAGAATAACAATCAACAAATGAAAAAAATATCATTCAATTATATCTAATCTATATATCCTAAATTATTATTAATTATAAAGCACAACAACAATTACCGTGGATAACGATAAAGACATAGAAATTAAAAGAGAGGAAGATTTAGGATTGGATGAGAAAATAAAAGCAGGAGCAAAAGCAGTAGGTAGAAAAATTGGAGACCCTGAAAGCGATATAGGCTCTGAATATGATGCTGAAAAAACTATAGAAAGAGTAGAAGAGTGAAAAAATTATCAAGATATAGATTTTATAATCAGTAAGATTACCATACCTACTAAAAATCTTTTTAATATTATCTCATTTCTTACTATAAAATAGACTCTTATTTTAGCACTCATTTTTTATAGAAACGAAGTCTATACTCAATAATATGAATCATAAATAATGGTCAACTATATAATGTTTAATATTGAATCCATTAATTAGTAAAATCACATCTATCTGACTCCAATAAATCGAAAATTTATTCCAGAATTTAAGTTTCTAAATAATAAAAGCTAAATACTATTTGATAGCAATCTAACAAATGGAAGATTCTACTCTCGACTGGTTTTTTATCTTTCACCACTGGCAACGTGGTTGTTCATAGGCAAATCAACCAAAAAGTCATAATTGTAGTAGTCTGAACTCATTCTATTACTATTATCATTGTTCATGCTATGACAATTGAATTAATCAATTCTTTATTTAATTTTAATCGGTTATATTTTTATAACGAAACTTTTATGAGTTATATTTTAGAATGCCAATTTGTCAAAGATGTGGGAAAGAGTCAAGTATTTTTTATACCGTTTCACTCGAAATTATAAACCAACAGTCACAGGAAACAGTTTATAATGATTTTAAAGACTTTTGTCAAAATTGTGCCAACCTAATAAATACGATATATCGTGAAGCATTTGGACAATAAAAATTGTATTCAATTATTAAATAGTATATTTAACTAAAAATAAATAAAATCATTCAACAAATACTGGAAAGATAATAATATGAACTATAAGAAGAATAATGGCATAAGAAAGAATTACAAAGAAACAAAGTAAATTGCAAGCTGGGTACATGAAGTATAATGAATTTAAAGATTCTAATCTCAAGAAAGGATTTTTTTATTACAACTATATTTATTGGATAGACATGACTGGAGGAAAATGTATGATAGTATATGATAAAGGACTAGACCTGTTTGGTAATGTATCTGATGTAATTGCACCAAATGGATATTGTAGTGAATACGAGCCAAATTTTGATACAATTAATAAAAAAACTTCTGATGGAATATTAAATAATTTAGCAAAAAGGTTACTCTATGAAAATTGGGATTGAAAAAGCATTATATTGC
>DAIPKY010000023.1:0-18672 GCA_036769505.1 Nitrososphaeraceae archaeon | reverse complement strand
GATAAAGAGGTAAACATTTTGCAGTAGTTCTACGTTTTCCTCTAATTTCAACAACGTCACCAGTAGAAACTGCTAAAGAATCCATGGTATCATAATCAATTCGTGCTATACCTCTACCAACATCACGAGTATAAGCTTCCAGTACTTTTAGTGATGTATTGTTTATATTTGTGCCACCAGTAGTAGCAGCGCCACCACCACCACTACTGTTGTTGTTGTTGTTGTTGTTGTTGTTGTTGTTGTTGCCACTACTATTGCTATTGCTATTATTATTACTACTACTACTGCCACTACTACTACTACTATTACTAGGCAAACTACTGTTCACTTGTATACCTTAGGTAAATTGACTACATATACTTTGTTTCTACTACTACTACTAATTGAATATAAAAAAGTAATCAAATTTAATTGGAATCCTGTAAATAAAATAAAATAAAAGATAGATAATTCAGTTAAAGTTTTATTTAATAATAAGTTAAAGCATTTTTATTGGATTCATTATATGTTTTATTTATTATTTTATTAACATTTTGGTTCTCTACTATTCCTGTAGCCTTCCTTACTCTGACGAGATTCATTAGAAATAGGAAGATATTTGTTGAAAAAGATCTGCGTAGAATTCACAATGATCCTATTATTATTTTTCAGATTACAACTAGATCTGCTACTAAAATAACAGTTGTAGAACGAGGTATTTATTCAATTATCAATGCAGCTATAAAGATCAATTATTCTAATTATAAAATTTCAATTGTAACTGAAGACGAAAATGATAAAGAAAAATTCCATCATTTAAAGAATTGTGAAATAGTTATGGTAGATAAAAAATATAAGACAAATGCTATTAAAAAATCCAGAGCATTACAATTTGCAGTAGAAAACAGGAGGAAAAATGGAGAAGATATCAGCAAATTTTGGATATTTCATATGGATGACGAAAGCTATGTGACTGATCAAACTTTACTTTCATTATTAAAGTTTATTAGAGAAGGTAAAGGGATTGCATCGGAGGGCCCTATTGTATATCCATTGAAATTTGAACTAGCAAATCCAATCACAGCATTAGCAGAATCAGTTAGACCATTTGGATGTTATGATTGTGTATCGCAAATGAAAAATCCTCCTCCGCTTCATATGCATGGAAGCAATTTGCTCGTGAGATCGGATGCTGAGGATTTAATAGGATGGAATTTTGGCACAACCTTAGCAGAAGACCAGCTTTTCGGTTACAAACTATATGAGAAATATGGAAAAAAAGCATTGGGTTGGCATGGTGGTATTTTATTGGAACAGCCTCCTCTAAATATTAAAGATCATTTTATGCAAAGAAGAAGATGGATATTAGGATCATTGCAGAATATTAACAAATTTCCTTTTTGGCATCGTTTCAAAATTGCTTTTAAGCTAACTAGTTATTTTTTAGGTTTCATTTCAGGAATAGCCTCTGCAATAGTGTATGTTATAACATTTATGTCCATGCTACCTACATCTATTCAGATACTACTTGATCAAAATATATCTAATCCAATAATTTGGTTGCAATATATCATTTCTTCATTCTTTCCATCATCTTTTCCTGAAATTACTTTAAAAATAAATGAAATGGCAAGTAATAATAGTATTTATCCTATTGATTTAGGTCCTGTTTCTATTGTATTGCTATTCCCCTATATAATGTGGTTATTATCTTACCAGATAGGACTTTTCCTAAATTTAAAACATACCAAAAAATATCCTTTATCAAAAAAAATAATTTTACATATCCAAGCAGTATTTCTTTCATTAATATTAGGAATTCTAGAAACCTTTCCTGCTTTTTATTCTATTATTGAATATTATTGGAGAAATAGGATGACTGGCATTAAGAATATATATAATTACGATTTTTATATAATAAATAAATAACAAAATATACAAAAATAACTATATTAATATAATATTAGTAATAATTGATTTTTATAAAAGTTAATCATAGACTTGTAAAATCAAAAAAAAATACAATAATCATTTTTTATTTTAGCGTATCAATAATGTTACTAATAACTTCTTACAGTGGATACCAAAGTGCAACTAATTTCATAAAAAAAGGAAAAATAATAATAGGTGATGTATTAGTTGAAACTGAATTTCCATTTAAAGGCACTATTAAATTAGTTACCTATTTGATGGTTTTTTCCTTGATAGCGTGGTTTACGGCTATGAAAATTTTTGAAAATAGCATCAGAAATCTCAAAGTTAGAATAAAAACATTTCTTCAAATAATTAGTATAATTGCTGCTACAATAACAATTTATGAGTTAATTTACAATTTCATAGTCTGGAATTCCCTTATTACAACTAACCTTTTTAATAATATTTTTGATCCAAACAGTGAAGAAATAAATTATCCAGTGCGCGAAACACCATGGAATTTATACTTTGCAACTCAAATGCTTTTGGCTTCAGTCATAATAACTTTTCATAGCTATTATGTAATGACAAAATCAAAAAAATAGTAATAAAGCGACATTGAGTGAGTATCTGATTAAATATTATATTATAATTACATTTATAACTTTATGATATATAATGTGTTTAATGAAGAATTCAATCTCTTGTACATTGGACAAGTCAGTTGATAAAATTAAAAAAATAAATAAAATCATTATAGTGTATGCACCATTCCTTATTATTTCGTTTTTGTTTACGATTTTATATTTTTATACTGATGTATATGCACAAATATCGAATATAGGAAATAGTAATAATGATATTCAGATAATAAAAGATCCAGAAAAAGAAGTACCATCATTAGTGATTACTTTTGGTGAAAAAGAAGTTGAAATGGATCCATTTATGTACTCTCAAAATAACTTTAGTAATAATAAGATAAAAGGGTCACAAGTAAATGAATCTCAACATAATATTGTGACCAAGATAGGACCTGCCAAATTATATGAGACTCAGAGTGATATAGATACAACTATGACTTTAAAACATGGAGATAAGATAGAACTATCTTATGAAAAACAACCATTGACAACCAAGGCCTATTTAATAGATTATGATACAGAAAAGGAGAGTGAGATATACCCACTTAAACAGATAGACTTTTCAACATTTAGTATTCCAAATAATTCTCCTGCTGGATTAAAAAGTTTAGAAATAAGATCCTTTTATGATAATAACGAACAGGTAACATATACTACTTCCGTATTTGTAGAAAGTAGTAATCCTGTGATAACTACACCGACTGTCGAACGTAATAATGAAGAGAAAGATAACGATAATTAAAAGCGATAAGACGAGAGAATTATCTATTGTTTTATTTCTTAATTACTTCTCTTTACACATACAGTCCAGTACGATCAAAATCTATAGTTGTTAAATAATACACAAATAATGGTAAGTAAAATAATTACAAGAATAGAATAGAATTGTTACAGAGCAAAAAATAATTTCTTTTTAAAAACCTAATACTAATAAATAAAAAAATAGGTGCTAAAACTAAACTAGTAATATGAATCTTAATAAATCCTGAGTAATTCTCAATACGGAAACAAAATATATTTTCAGGCATTGATATTAATTTCTCCTGTTATTATTCAAAATATATAAAATTATAGACCGTCGTGTAATAGTAATTGTAATTGCAATAATAATTATGGGAGGTTTAACTAAAGGTTTTTACAAATGCTTTTATAATATAAGAATATAACTAATCCACACAGAGGAAAATACAAATATAACTTATAATTTTTTAGTTTCTTTAATTAAGTCTTCGTTTATGATGTTCGATTCGCCCAAGTAATTATTGTTATAGTACTAAGTACCGAACCTATAATTCCAGCGATTAAAGCACCTATTATAGAAGCATCTAAAAATTGAGGCATATTTGTATGAAACCAATTAGTAATATTTGGAAACAATAGATAACCCCCAAATCCAATCCCAAAACCTATAAACCAGAAAATAAATATTGCTAATTTTCTTGGCAATTTATACCCTCCTTTTCAACTGAAAAGGTTTAGTTTTATAAAATAAATAAAATCTTAACGTATAAAGTATCATCCTTGGAAATACTTTCAAAAGATATTAAGATAGCTTGTTAAATATGACATAACTAAAAGTATAATATTATATACCTCTATTACACGCAAGGAACTTTTTCCATCCTTATTAACTTAAACAATTGAGATTGAAAATATTAATATTTATAATGTAGAAGATATATTTGATGAGAGATGGAAAAGATTAATGCAGAAACAATTGTTGGGATAACCTTAGTCTCCATAGCTCTGATTTTTATTTTCGCAGCAACTATGAACGAAGTTTGGGCTATTATTTTGCCTGCTGACTATTTGATTCTAGCTCTTGGATTTGCTTTTATAGCTCTGGGAGTTTATACGACTAGGAATAATAGAAAAAGTTCTCACGAGGAAAGCACTCATCACTAATACAACTTTATAATTCTTCACAAGTTTTATTAAGCCAATTTATTTTTATCTTTATTTATATTTGATTCTTTACAGCTTTTTAATAATACTAGCAATAAATTTTACCTCTGTCATAGATGATCTCATTAATTCTGTTACAAATTTAATTTACAATCTTGGTTACTTGGGTATTTTCGCTGCGGCTTTGATAGAGACGCTTTTCCCGATAATACCAAGTGAACTAATTTTTCCTCTGGCAGGCTATATTGTTTATAGTCAAAATTTAGGAATAGAAAATGTAATTATGTTTGGATTTATAGGTTCACTAGGTTCCACTCTAGGTGCTATTATAATTTATTTTATTGCCTTAAAAGTTGGAAGAAGAATAGTTGTAAAGTTTGGTAAATATATTTTATTAAGTGAATCTAAATTAGAAAAATCCGAAGCATGGTTTGAAAAATACGGAAAAGTCGCGGTATTATTAGGACGCCTTGCTCCTGGAATAAGAGAATTGATCTCTATTCCTGCTGGATTATCCAGAATGAATTTTATAGAGTTCACATTATTTACTTTCATCGGATCCTTTTTGTGGAGTTTATCATTAACTATGATTGGTTATTATTTAGGTAACGCATGGGATAAATTTTCCCTGGAATCCTCAAAAGCCTTTCATATTATATCATTAATCATTATTATATCGCTAGTACTTTTTTTCCTTTTCAAATTCTATAAAAAACGGAAAAGAATTAAACAAAATGAAAAATAAGGTCTTTCTAATTTGTAAGGTTCTCTACTGAAGTAATTAATTTCTTTTCTCGTAGAGTCATGAAATCTCTGTATAAATAATCAACTTCCATGGCAGACTTAAGAATTTTGCTCCTGAAATTTGAGGAATTTAGAAACATTTTTGTATCTTTAGGTAAACAATGTCCTCCAATTCCCCTTCTAGGCTCGAGTATTTCCACATTCCATTTAGTATTTAATGCACCTCTTAGCTCAGTGAAAAGAATATGATTAGCTTGACAGTACAAATAAAGCTCTTCAGCAAATGCTATTTGTAAATATCTATGAGAATTCTCTATTATCTTCGTTAGTTCTGCTATTTCAATCGTGGAAACTGTATGCATAGGAATTTCTAAACTTTGGCTATAAGCTTGCGAATTTATTTGGGTATTATTGTTTGTTGAACTATTTTCGATAAAATTCGATGGGCTTTCATTGAACGATCGATTTGCCTTTTCTTGGCCATTATAATGGTTCACAATCTCATTCTCAGGAAATACATGAGTGGCACATTTAGAATGTCCAGTGTAAAACTCGGAACCTAATTTTAAGCAACATGGGTTTACCCCTCCCATAACACGAAGTTGGTTAACCCCATATTTTTCTTCATCTTGTGAATACCATCTATGGGGGGCATGTACAACATGTAATCTATGCTCTAATAATTCAAATACTTTTTGTGAGGTACCGAGCGGAATCGTACTTTCAATAGAAACAAGAGATCCGTTATTGGCTTCCATAGATATTTTATTTATGACTGAAAGTAAACCATCAATTTGTGGAGTAGATATATCAGATGGATTATGAGTGGAGATGCAGATAATATAAATATCAAAATTTCTAAAACTAGTGGTAGTTTTTATTCCAATCTTTTCTTGCGCTCTAAGCATTGATTCACTATTAATATCATATCCATAAACATCAAAACCTTTGTCATTAACATATTTAGCAACAGGTAATCCCAACTGACCTAAGCCAATAACTAAAACTTTCTTTAATTTTGTATTTATTGAATTCGACATCTGTAAGAAAAATTTATTATTTTTATTATATAGATTGGCGAATAGAGATCCTGCTCATTTCTCCTAGTATTTTATAGTAAAGTAAGTAATGGAAAAAATTTTTAGTAGCTGTTGTAATTAATCCTCTGTAACAGTTTTAAAGAACTTAATTTTAGAAAAAAGTTTTGCCAAATCACATTTTATTCCATTTTACACAATATGAGTTGGAATAGCTTAAACAATATATTAGAAAAAAACATAATAGAAAGATTGAGCTTAATTATATCGTCACAAAAACTATTTGATTTAATTTTACATAATCAGAACAACATACGGATTGTGGATACCAGATCATTTAATGAATATCTTAAGGGACACATTCCAGGAGCAATAAATATAGAACTAATGCAGTATCACTGGAATGACACCTCAAAACAAGGCATAACGGGCTTTAATCGACAAATGAGACATTTATTTTCTAATATAGGAATTACTGGAAAAACCTTTTTAATATTTTATGATAATATTTCTGGTCCATCTGCAGCTCGTGGCGTTTGGCTTTCACTTTATTTTTCCCACAAGAAAGTCGCAATGTTGAATGGAGGATTCACCTCTTGGGAAAGAGAAAATAGGCCAATAGAAAACAAAACAGAGTCTTTTCGTTATGTTAAAATTGATAAACCACCTGACGAAACAATTTTGGCTGATTATAAAACTCTTCTAGACTCCATAAGTGATAAAAAGAAAAATCAGATAATAATCGATTCACGATCATTCGAAGAATATAGTGGAGATCAAATAAGAGCATTGAGGGGGGGTCATATACCAGGTGCTATCAATATAGATTGGAAAGAAAATATCTTGATTGATAAATTTAAATCTCTTGATGATATTAAAAAGTTATACTCAAGCTTTGCGAAAAATCAACCCCTTATCACATATTGTCAAGGAGGGTATAGAGCCGCAAATACTTTCGTGATATTAAAAGAATTAGGTTTTAAAAATGTTAAGATGTATTTGGGCTCTTGGAATGAATGGGGCAATAATTCTAGACTACCAATTGAATAAGAACAAAAAGTAAAAACTTTTTTTATTCTCTTGATATATTTCTATATAATCCTATAGTGTACCTATAGCGTGATCTTATCTATCTTACAAGAGTATTAATCTATGATTGGAAACGTCTGCTAACATTGAGAATACATTTACTAATAATATATCTACTCGTCTTTATCCTGATAATCTAGATTTCACTAATAGTTTTAAACTTCATATTAAAAATATGGATGCCGGATATTACGATAAACAAATCTTAAAAAATATTAACTTAACCATAAAAAAAAATTCTGTTACTGCTTTTATCGGACCGTCCGGCTGTGGTAAAACTACCCTAATTAGATGCATTAATAGAATGCATGAGATGACGCCAGGTGCCTATTCTAGAGGAGAAATTCATTTGGATAGAATAAATGTCTATGATTCGAAAGTTAATCCAGTAATGATCAAAAGAAGAATTGGCATGGTATTTCAAAAACCCAATCCATTTCCAACCATGAGTATCTACGATAATGTTGCAGCAGGTTTAAAACTTAATGGTGTCAAAGATAAAAAAATAATAAATGAAATAGTAATAGAAAGTTTAGAAGACGCTGGTTTATGGCAAGAGGTAAAAGACGAATTAAATAAACCTGGCATGAGCTTGTCTGGTGGCCAACAACAAAGGCTATGTATAGCTCGTGCACTCGCAATGCAGCCAGAGATCATTCTTATGGATGAACCAACATCTGCATTGGATCCAACTGCCTCTTCTAAAATAGAGGAACTAATTAATGATTTAAAGAAATACCTTACTATAGTAATAGTAACACATAACATGCAGCAAGCAGCTAGAGTATCAGACTTTACAGCATTCATGTACCTTGGTGAACTAATAGAATTCGGAGAAACAAAACAAATTTTTGGAAGTCCTTTGAAAGAATTAACAGAAAGATATATCAGTGGAAAATTTGGCTAAATTCCATAATTAAATATTAGATAGGACAGATGACATTTTAAATACGTGATAACAATGAGATAACAACATGAGATATCGATAAAATTCTTTTTAACATAATAAAATAAAGAAATTTGAAAATTATTTTCAAAGAATAGTTATTCTGCAATAAAGATTTCTAAGCTTTGCAACTATTACAATAATAGTTTACAAATAAAAAAAAGGGTACATACTGCAAGGAGAGTCCCTGATATTCAAATGATATTTTCATTATGGTCAAAAAAAGATTAATATTTAACTCGGAAAGTTTAAATTGCAAAGTCAAAGTCTTCATCTGTTTACTAATGTATGGTGGGAATTGTTGAAAAAACCTAAATAAATTAAATAAGTTGTATTCTTCATATTAAGAAGACAAAGTAATGTTCCATATTATAAGGAATGATTTGAATAATAAGAATATTTTTAATAAGGTATATACGCTATTAATACGCTATTAATATAATTGAGATAGGATTATATATTTATTATAATCTAGTAAGAAGATTATTTTGTGTTCAATTAATATAATTAATAAGTAACTAATAATATATATACTATGAGTTACAAATTACACATTTTGTAATAATAATTGTTAATCTTATAAACGAATTTTAATTAATAGCTTTTATAATATAAGAGATGATAAAATTTAATAAAAAAAATTCTGAAATACAGATAAAAGAATTGGAAAAGGATGATCTTATCGATAGTTTTTTCGACACATTATCAAATCTAACAGAAATTGGTAAAGATGTTTATAACAAAGAATTCTCACAAAAGATTTTTGAAGAAATTAGAAAATCTAGCAATATAAAAATTTTTGTTGCCATAAAGGACACAGATATAGTCGGATCAATTACCGCAATTTTAGAACAGAAATTTATTCATAATGGAGGAAAAACTTGCCATATAGAAGATGTAGTAACACGAAAAGGATTTGAAAATTTAGGAATTGGTTCTGTCCTTGTAAAAAAAGTATTAGAATTAGCACGCCAAGAAAAATGTTATAAGGTAATTTTAAATTGTTCTGAATACAATTCCCACTTTTATGAAAAATTGGGATTTTACAAACATGATACTGGTATGAGATATAATATTGACATTTGATAAATTAAAGATATTTTATTATACTATTCGTACATTGTGTTGGACTCCATGATTTCCAAACTAATATTTGAGATGAATCATTGTACTTAGTTTTGCTTTAAACACTAAAAAAATTAAGGCACCACAATAGTAGGTTCTTCTTTTGTTACTATGGACTTTCTTCTTACTAGACGTAAAAATCTAAAATTTATTAATTCGTATCGAGAGTAACATAATTTCATTGTCCTAAATAAGTTAATATTTCTACCATTAATTATTTACACCTCATCATTTAACTTTGGCGATTCAAATAAATTAATAATAATATGTAGCAATTATAGTATTAAAACAACATTAACACCTTTCTAGTATTAGAGCTAATAAATACGTACAATTCAGTCATTTCTAAATTTAATTTTGGCAAAATTAATAATTTTTAAGATTATTCAGACAAGAACCGTGGCAATTAATTAATATTACTAACAACAGATGAGGAAATAGCAGATACAATATAACTAGAATTCAAGTGATCAATCATATTGTTTAATTATATTTTTAGAATTCAGAACTCTTCAATAGTACACAATTTCTTTATCAAAAATTCGTTCTATACTTACTTTTCTTGGAAGAATTATATTAAATGCTTTCTATAGAACAATATTAATGAATTCCTCTCCCATAGTTGTATTTGATTCGGGTATTGGATCGATGTCAATAATTCGGGAAATAAAAAGAGAACTTCCCAATGAAAATTTAATTTATTTTGCAGATAAAGCCAATTTTCCTTATGGAAAAAAGTCACAAATTGACCTTTTTAAAATTGTCCTTAATACTATTAAATATTTAGAACGATTTCATCCAAAATTGATAATAATTGCTTCAAATACACCATCCCTACAAGTTATTGATGAAATAAAATTACTCACTAATATTCCATTGCTTGGTGTAAAACCCCCTATTAAAAAGGCTATAAAAATAACAAAAAAAAATCACATAGGAATAATGGCGACAGAATCTTCACTCAAGAGTAAAGAATTGGATAAATTGATAAAATCTGAAATCCCTCAAAATATTTTTGTCTCTAAATACAATGCATCCTCTATAATCCCTCTAATAGAAGATGGGACCTTTTTGAGAAATAGGAAAAAAATTGAACAGTTCATAACTCAAATATTTGGAAATATTGATAATATTGATGTGATAACATTATCAAGTACACATTTACCATTTATAATAGATCAATTAAATCAGATATACCCACATGTAAAATTTCTAGATCCAGCTGAATCAATAGTTAAAGATCTGAAAAAATTTTTACTAGATAATAATTTAAATAATAAAACTAAAAATGGCAAAATGAGAATACTAGTTTCAGATAATAAAAAAAAGTTTCAAGAAATTTTAAGGCAAATTGGTAGAAAAGAAAAAATAGAAGAAGTTTTTTGGTCTTTATAAATACAACAACAAAATATGTATGTATATATAATAATTGGCCCGAAGAAGAAGGTAAGATTAGGCGGCCCTAATGTGAATTAGTCAATGAACAGAAAGATCAGAGTTGGAATTGATGTTGGTGGGACTTTTACGAAAGCCATAGCTATAGATATCGCATCAGGTAAATTTATCGGCAAAACGACTATTCCAACTACACATACTTCTGAACGGGGAGTAGCCGATGGAATAATTATTGCATTAAGAGATTTAATCAAACATTTTAGGATAGAAAGGTCAGAAATTGAATTAATTTCACATAGTACTACTCAAGCTGTAAATGCACTCCTTGAAGGGGACACCGTA
This sequence comes from Nitrososphaeraceae archaeon, assembly GCA_036769505.1. Lineage (GTDB taxonomy): Archaea > Thermoproteota > Nitrososphaeria > Nitrososphaerales > Nitrososphaeraceae > TH1177. The sequence goes on along the minus strand of DAIPKY010000023.1, from coordinate 7,555 downwards.
AAAGTTGGCATTATAGGAATGGGTGTCGGATTAGAAAAATCGAATGTAGTTAAAAGAACAAACATAAAAAACGTAGAGCTTTCACTTCATAAGTATTTACACACATGTTATAGGTTTATAGATACCTCAAAATATCTTGATATAAATGAAATAATTTTTACTATTGCTTCACTTAAAAAGGAAGGAGCAAATGTATTAGTGGTTAGTGAGGCGTATGGTGTCGACGATCCTAGCAATGAAAAATACGTAATGAACTATTCTGATCTACCTATTACTGGAGGTCATGAATTAACAGGTATTTATGGATTAGAAATTAGGACATTAACTGCTGCTATTAATGCAGGAATAATGCCAAAAGCAATTAGTACTGCAAAATATGTCGAAGAAGCAGTTAGAAAGGAGAATCTACCGTGTCCCATTATGATAATGAAAGGAGATGGAGGAGTAACAGATATTGATACATTTAAAAATAAACCTATTTTAACAATATTATCTGGTCCAGCTGCTAGTGTTGCTGGTGCTTTATTATATTCTCACATTTTACACGGAGTTTTTATAGAGATAGGTGGTACATCTACAAATATATCCATTATAAAAAATGGAAAACCTGAAATTAGATATGTATCCATAATGGATCATCCTACATGTATACGTTCTGTTGATGTGAGAGTGGCCGGTGTTGCAGGAGGCTCTTTAATTAGAATTTCAAACGACAAAGTTATTGATGTGGGACCACGCTCTGCACATATAGCAGGTCTAAGATACTCCTGTTTTGTTGAACCTCAAGAATTAGAAAATGCTAGGATAATATCGTTAAAACCAAATGAAACAGATCCTGATGATTATGTGTGTATAGAAACAGCAAATAATAAAAAAATTGCAATAACTAATACATGTGCAGCCAATGCTTTAGGATTAATAAATAAGGAAGATTACGCATTTGGTAATCAAAGTTCAGCAATTAAATCTCTTTCTTTACTTGGTAAAAAGCTAGGAGTAGATTATCAAACAATTGCAAGTATGATATTAGATTTTTCTATCAAAAAGATTTTACATATAATGGAGCCTATGATAAAAGAATATCATTTGGATGAGAATAAGATCATACTTGTTGGTGGAGGAGGAGGGGCCTCAGTTTTAGTTCCATATATGGCCACAAAATGTAAATTTACTCATGAAATAGCTAAAAATGCAGAGGTGGTTTCTTCTATAGGTGTAGCAGCCGCAATGATTTATGAAGAAATAGAAAAGACAATCGATAAACCTGAATCCAATGATGTATCTAATGTTATAGAGGAGGTTAAAAAAAGAGCTCTTGATAGAGGTGCTGTTCCAGAATCTATATCAATACAAACGGAATTCGTGAAGGAACGCACCTTATTAAGAGCAATAGCTACAGGTAACGTTGAACTTGATATTGGTAAGAACAATCGAAAGGAAATTAATGAAACGGAAGCCTCATCTATAGCTTGTTCAATCTTAGATAGTAATCAAGTTCAACCGATATTAAACATGAAAAATTATTTTGGATTTACATGTGAAACAATAAAAAAACATTTTTTTGTAAAAAAAAGAAAAAATCCAATTGTCATCTTAGACAAATTCGGAAGAATAAGATTAATGCTGGATAATGCAAAGATTGTTAGTGGAAATAAAAAAATAAAGAATGAACTTGATACAATGATACATCAATTGATGGCTAAATCAAATGAAGAATTGGCTCCACAAATACATATTTTAGATGATATGAAAATAGTTGATTTCTCTAGTTTAACCTCTCCAGAACATCTTATAGATGCTTTAAAAAACGAAATAAATAAAACAAATACTGATAAAATAACAATTATAATAAAACTCTAATATATTATGCATCCTTTACGTAAAATAAGAATATTTTTTCATGAATAAATTATTTAACTATATTTGGTCCCCTAAATAATTATTGTGCTCGTTATTTCTTAAAGCCAAAGAGGCCTTTTTAATCAATTTATATATACTATCGTGACATGGACAATTACAAATTTTTGATCCCTCATATTTTATATCTTGGGTAGTGATAATACCATTACAATTACTATGATCCTGTTGAATACAATACAAAGAGCTTTCACTCAATAAGGCATTTTAATCACAACATGATAAAAAACCTTATCCTTATCATTCATAAAATAACCTTTGTAAAAAAGGTTTTTATGATTGGATTCAATTTGTTAATATTATTTGTTTGAAAATTCAGTGGTAATAGCAGGGCCTGCTTCAGTACATTTGGCTAGGAATATTTCCAGTAATTTGAATGTTAAAATTATTGAACCAGAGCTGAAGATATTTTCCGATGGAGAAAGCAAGCTTCGATTTCCATCTGTTAATAATAAACATTGTATAATTGTTCAATCACTTTATCCTCCTCCAGATAGACATATAATTCAGTTATTAATGATTATTCATAAATGTAAAAAAGATAATGCTTCAAAACTAACAGTAATAATTCCCTATATGGCATATGCCAGACAAGATAAGGCATTTTTAGAAGGTGAAATTATAAGTGTGGGAGTATTAGCTCAACTAATAGAAAACTTTGGAGTAAATGAAGTAATAACAGTCGATATTCACAATGAAGTTTCTTTATCCTATTTTTCAATAAATACTAAAAATGTTACGGCTATTCCAATTCTCGCAGAGTATATAAAAAATAAAGTAACTTTAGACAAATCTTTTATCATTTCACCTGATACAGGAGGAATAACAAGGGCTAATAAATTTGCTCAATTATTAAATTTACCTATATTGTGCCTCAAAAAAAAAAGAGATAGAGAAACAGGATGTGTTTCCATAGATGAAAACATAGGGATGAAAGTTGCGGGAATGAATGCAATTTTGGTAGATGATATGATTAGTACTGGAGAAAGTATAGTCAAGGCCTGTGAAGTTTTAAAAAAACAAAAAATAGGAAATATTACTGTATCGTGTACTCACGCAATCCTTGTAGACAATGCATTTGAAAAAATTATAAATTCAGGTGTAAAAGAAATTATTTCAACCAATTCAGTTCCAAGTATTTGTTCCAAAGTAGATCTATCTGTAATATTGTCAAACATATTAGTTAATGCTAATTAATCCAATCCAGAAGATTAGTACTCGTTAATCAAAAAAAGGTAGTTGACATGGTAGAATTAAAAATAGTGTTTTTGGGTACCTCTGCAGCTATTCCAACCTACGAGAGAGGATTATCTTCTATTGCCATTGCAAGAGGAGATGAAATATTAATATTTGATGCAGGAGAAGGAATGCAGATTAAGTTTATCAGATCAAAATTAGGAATAAATAAAAAAATGAAAATTTTCGTAACACATATCCATGGAGATCATTGTTTAGGGCTTTTAGGCCTATTACAAACCCTTTCTTTAATGGGTAGAACAAAGCCTATTGAGATATTTGGGGAGCCTAGATTACAAGAATTTATTTTGATAAACCAAAAGATACTCAACTTTAGTGTTAATTATAAGGTTACTATTCATACAATACAAAAGGAAGGAATTTTGGTTGAAGAAAAGGAGTATATTATCAAAGCGTGTCTAGCAGATCATTCTATTCTTTCTTTTTCGTTCCTCTTAGAAGAAAACCATAGACCTGGAATATTTTATATTGAGCATGCAAAGCAAGTTGGTATTCCGGAAGGTAAATTGTATAGCTTATTACAACATGGCTTTGATATAGAATACAAAGGTACAAAATTTTTTGCAAAGGAGTTTACAGGTCCTTCTCGCTCAGGGCGTAAAATTGGAATATCTGGAGATACACGACCATCAGAGAAACTAGAAGTATTTTTTAAAGGTTGTGATGTATTAGTTTTTGAATCTACTTTTACAACAAAAGAAAGAAAAAAAGCTATTGAAAGATTCCATTCCACTGCAGCAGAGGCTTCTTCTTTAGCAAAAATTGCAAAAGTAAAAAAATTAATATTAACTCATTTTAGTTCTAGATATACTAATCTCAAGTTAATAGAAATAGAAGCAAAAATGAATTTTGCAAATATACATGTAGCAAATGACCTTGATGTCTTTCATATACCGTATCCAGAAAAAGAATTAACTAATCTTAATTTATAAGCTAAATAAAAAAATTAATCAATTATTTGTACTATTTGTCAATATTCCTTCCTTTGTACTATTAATCACATACTCAGCAGCAATACTAGAAGCATTGGTATTCTTTAATGTATCAATCAATAAAGGGATCCGGTCTTTGGCAAGATCTTCTAATACAGAAATATCTACAACACTGCTATTTACTTGGTTGATAATGAAATCAATGACAGTATCTGTGGCATTTGAGTTTTTGGTAATATTAATGACCAAGGGAAGAGTAGCCAAGCCATAATCCTTGTCTGTAGTTAGGTTACTGACCTGTTTTGACTCTCTATCGTTACTGTTCGATAGATTAGAATCAATTGAATTTTGTGCGAATCCCTCCTCTAGTAGTTCCGAATTGATAAACATCATGGATCCGATTACAATATATATCATTAAACAAAGTTGAATATTTGTATTCATCATAGTACAACAGATCTCGAAATTTATTAATATTTCTTCGACTTTAATTTTTTTAATTTGGTAACATAAACATATATTTACTAATACTATACGAAAAAGGAAAATAGAATAGTATTATCCAACAAACTAATATTTATCCTTTCTTTTTTTACTTGAGATTTACAAATTTAAAAAGGTTTTAACTCTAATTTCAGCCATTGAATTTATTAGTATATAAACTTGAATTATTCCAATATTTTATATTTAATATATTTAATTTTTCTTATAACAAGGTAGAAGAAGTAAAGCCGTCATCTAACTATTGCTAAGCTTGAATTGACAATTAAAGTTAGAAAAATATCTACTCATTAGTATAATTTTGACATTCATTGAATGCATCGGATTTTCTTTAGTACATTGTTAGAAGTGGAGAAGAGAGTGAGACCTTATCTTAGTACTATAAAGCCATCAGCTGTAAACGAATCATTGGATAATTCAATTCAAAGATTTGAAGTATTAAAATAATAAATTGTAATTACTATAGTATTTATTCTTAAGCAGAATAGTGTATCGAATATAATATTTCGGTCCATAGTCAATAAAATGGTGAAGTCAAACCTTTCAAAAAATTCTCTGGATTGAAAAATTTTTAATTTATAACCTTAAGAAATACCAATCCATACAAAAGAAAGTAGTTTAAAGAAAATTATTTAAGCCCAGTTAGATTAGAATTGAATGGTTATGATTTGCCTTAAACTTACAGATTACACATATACATAAGAACTTATAGGAGTACAAATCTTTAGATTTTTTTTTCAAATGTTTTTTATCAAATTTGAAACAACTAAACGTGATAAAGTTCGATCAAAAAGTGGGGTAGATAATATTCACAGGTTCATATTTTAATTATTTATTCCATTTTTATCTCTTTCTTCAAATACTTCTTTCACAATTTGTAATCCATTTATGGCATTAGGAAAACCACTATATAATAAAATTTGTATAACTATTTCTAAAATTTCACCTCTTGTACATCCTATATTTAAAGCGCCGTGAATATGTGACTTTAATTGAGATATTGCCTTTCCTAAAGGTAATAAGGAGGATATAAAGACTATTTCTCTTGATTTAATATCCAGCCCCTTTCGGCTATAAAGTTCTCCAAATGCAAATTCAACAATATATTTCATCATATCAGGAGAGGTTTCATTCACATTTTCGAGGACCCTAATACATAATTCACCATAAATATTCTTAAATTTATTAAATCCAACATCATATTTATTTTCTGCCATATTCAAATAAATTCATAATCTTATTTTAAAGTATATAGTATCTGATAAAAAGTTTTTTTATGCTATCCTCATTAATATGAAATAGCACCTTTTTGTTAAGGATCTAAGATCTAGTTTGGGGTGATGGGAGATCAGGATGTTCTTTCTTGAGATGAATTTTCAAATCTTTTTTATTATAGCAAATTCTATTACAAATTTGACAAACTATTCTTTCGTAGGATTCATCAGATTTATAGATGATCTTTCTTATTTGATCGATATTCCTAGAGATATAACCTTTAAGATCAAACATATGTGTGATATGGCAATTTCACTTTATAAAGTTATTCTTAATTATTTATTTATTTTTTATTAAGGAAATGTATATAGAATATCTACTCAGAAATAAAATTTGTCACAATTAGTTTTTGTTAATATTCAGTATTGTAATAAAAGAAACAATATATATATTGTTAACAGAAAAATTAAAAAACTTGAAAATCGATGAATTTATTTCCCATTTACCTTCAGAAGTAATCTCTGGTCATGATGTAAGAATTGCTGATAATGTTTTTCGGGACATTTTTAAATTTTCTAAATTATCTCCCGATGATATATTTTATTATATTGGATTTGGAAATAATAGTAAGTCATTAGAAATTGCAAAAGAGGAATTCAGTGTTAGAAAGGTGATAGGTATTGATGATAATGAGAAATTTGTTATAAATGCGAAAAATCAAATCAAGAATATGCATGGAATTGAAATTATAAAAAAATCCATAGAAGGTTTGAACCTTTCTGAAGCTAGTATTTTGTTTTTCTGGTTTAATGATTTAAGGCTAATCGATAAACTAAAACAAAAAATTGAAAAAGAGATGAAAATAGGTTCACGGATAGTTACCATCTTATCTCCTCCTGGTCTTCTCCTTCCATCTCAAGTTGATTACCCGTTCATAATGTGCAAAAAACCATTCTCTTATGCATCAGAATTACAACAACAGATAAAAGCTATTTGTGGCAATTCCTGTATAGACTTTACCGCATCTTGGATACTTTCTGAAAAATATATACATAAATTGGAAACCCCATCCCAATATTCGAGATTTACAAATATTCTTTTGAGTATGATAATTTGGATAAATGCTTGGGATAATCAAGTTGCTTGTGAAAAGGAAATCCCTCCTCCTGTAGAAAGTTATATTGGAATATTACGAACTTTTTTTAATATTGATCTCACAGAAATGCTAAAAAAATCGAGTGATAGAGTATAGTTTATTTCAGCCTCTATCTTCCGGCTCTAGAAATCCGCAATAAATTTCGCAATAGAGGTCTCAGTGTGATGGAGGAAATTGTTCTTTGTTAAAGGAAATCAATTAAATACTGCTAATAATAATCCGTAAGGATAGCCTCATGGCCAAGGATTCAGAGAAAGGAAAATTGAAAAGCTTAACAATGATTAACAACTTTGGATTGTATCCAAGAAAACTATTCTCCCAGTTACCGGTTCCTGAACTTGTAGAATCTGCAATTCAAAGAAAAGAAGCAATGTTGTCCAATACTGGTTCTTTATCAGTTCAAACTGGCAAGTTTACGGGAAGATCTCCTGATGATAGATACATAGTCCAAGACAATATGACAAGAAAAACCGTTAATTGGGGAAAAGTAAACCATCCTATCTCTGAAGAGAAGTTCGAGACTATTTTTGAGAGAATGAAAAAATTTGTAAAAAATAAAGAACTTTTTTTATTCAAT
>DAIPKY010000285.1:0-2000 GCA_036769505.1 Nitrososphaeraceae archaeon | reverse complement strand
GTGTTATTTTCTTTGATGAGATTGATTCAATAGCTCCAGTAAGAGGATTGGAAGGTGATAGTATGGTTGCGGAAAGAGTTGTCTCTCAATTACTTACAGAGATGGATGGAATTCAATCTCTTTCTGGTGTAGTAGTTTTGGCTGCTACAAATAGATCTGATATAGTTGATCCGGCATTATTACGACCTGGCAGATTTGACAAAATTTTATATATCCCGCTTCCAGACAAGAAAACCCGTGCCAGTATTTTAGAAATGAGTTCTAAAAATAAACCTCTTTCAAACGACGTGGATTTTGAAAAGATTGCTGAACTAACTGAAGGTTTTAGTGGTGCAGAAACTAATTCAGTTGTAAATGTAGCTGTTTCTTTTGTCTTACAAAAATATCTCTTAAAATATTCTTCTCCAGAAGAGGCAGCACAACATGCATCAGAAGCATCTGTATCAATTGAAAATTTTATTGATGCGGTAAAGAAGATAAAGAAACAACGAGAAACACAACCAGGTCAAAAAGTGACAGTTCCTTACTATAGATAAGAAATTAATTAACTTAGCTTGTCTAAATTAAGGGACATGAAAATATAATTTTCATTTAATAAACCTCTTTTATTTTATTATAGAAAAAATATTCATAATACTAAACATAAATAATTAATAATTAATATTGTGGGGTAATGTTTTTAAGTTGTGTTTTTTACAGATAAATACTAAAAAGAATGGGAGAAAATTTCCAAATTCAGTTAATTGAAAAAAACCTAAAAACTACAACAAATACATATACATTAAATAGATTCGCTAAACCATCTCAGATCCTTGATCTGGTGTCACAATATGGAAGCCCAATTTATCTAATAGATGAAAATACTTTGCACTTTAAAGCTAATGAATTGTTAAACGCTTATGAAAAATACAAAGGACCAAAGAGAATTGCATATTCAGTAAAAGCTAATTTCATTCCTTCTATATTACGTTCTTTTATGAAAGATGGAATTACATTTGATCTCGCTTCATTAGGTGAATTATATTTTTTAAAAAGATGTAATATCGAATCAGAGCATATTATCTATACTAGTATAACAGAAGAAGAAGAAGAATATGTTCAAGTCTTACGAAATGGTATAACTAAAATAGTAGTTAGCTCATTCAATGGAATGACTAATCTTGTAAAGGCTGCAGAAAAAACTAATGTTAAACCACAAACTTTGCTAAGAATAAATCCAGAGGTTGGTGTAAAAGCTGAAATTCGAGCTTCATATAAAAATGGAAAATTTGGAGTACCATTTAATGGAGGAACAATTGATAGTGCCTTCAAAATTGTTAAACATATTGTAAATAATGAATTTCTTAATTTTGATGGTTTTCATTTTCATTTAGGGTCACAAATAACTAACTTTTCATGTTATTCTAATACATTCTCAAAATTACATGGATTTATTTCTAAAATAAAAAAAGAGATTCCCTCTTTTAATATTAGTACTATTGATATTGGAGGTGGGACTCCTGTATTCTATGATCAGCCTGTCCCAACACCTAAACAGATGGCTGAAAATTATATCAATAAACTTAATCAATTAGCAGATGATCATGGTAGATTTGAATTAATAATTGAAAGTGGACGATTTTTGGTTGCAGAGTCATCTATTCTCCTATCAAGAATAGTCAATACCAAAGAATATAATGGACATAAAATTGTTATTGTTGATGCTGGATATCATGTTTTATTAGATTCAGCGTTGATGAAACAAGAATATCCTCAAGAAGTTATCGATATAAATAATTCTGATATTTACAATCTACATTCTACTTTATCTTCCAAGAATATTCATCTCTCTGGACGATTATGTGATACTTATGATGTATTTCCTCAATCAAGAATATCTAATCTTACTAATGCAATTACAGGTAATTATATATCATTTTATAATGTAGGTGCATATTCAATTGTTTTTAATATGCCGTTTCATTGCCAGACGAAGCCTCCTATAGTTATGAAAACTAGTT
>DAIPKY010000284.1:0-2005 GCA_036769505.1 Nitrososphaeraceae archaeon | reverse complement strand
TTTACACCTTTTCCTCCTATTAAAACATCATCGCCAGCACCTCCATAAAGTTCGTCATCTCCATTTCCTCCTACTAGCAAGTCAGCTCCCTCACCAGCTTGAATTATGTCAGTACCAGGTCCACCGTAAATTTTGTCGCTTCCTTGGGATCCCAAAATTTTATCATTGCCTTCATCTCCATAAAGTTCGTCATTGCCTACAGAGCCTTGAATAACATCATCGTTCTCAAATCCTCTAACGATATCACCATTTCCGCATGCTGAACCTAAACCTGATGCACTCACTGTTGAGGGGCATGCGATAATTACATCGTTACATTTAGTTCCCAATGTAATAGGACGAGTTCCTACTATAATATTAGAATCTTTTGAACTACAATCATCATCATTATTATTATGATCACTTTTTGCTTGAACATTTAACAAAGATTGGTTATTAAAAAAAGTAAAAAAGGAAAAAGATAAAAATGATAATAATAATCCGACAAATAATAAATTTTTACCCAATGTAGATAAACTTTCATAATGATACTTGTGTTTATTATCATTACCATTTGCAGAATCTAGAATTGTCATACCTAAAATATAGACTCACTTGTTAATAAGTAATTTTATTATTATATCTATGTAATAGACATTATTTAAAGAGTTGTTGTGTTGTCTTGTGTAATTTGGAGCATTTAATAATAACAAAATATGTAGTGCGAAATTTAATATTTCTGATATATGGTATAATATGAATCTTATTGTATCTTCAATATTATTCGATCGAGTCACATTCATAAGAACATTATCTACATAATATCTTTAGCATATTCTGATTTTGTTAATTTATTATTATGACAAAAAAATTTCTATCTTCAAACCTAGTAAAAATTTAAGGAAAAAATAACTAAAGCAATTCGTCTAAATTGTTTTATATGAATTACTACATATTATATAATGATAAACTATAATTTATCATTATTTCTTTTTACCTATTTTTTTTCGCTATTTTTTGTTATAATTGAACAAATTCATTCTATTAGTGCAGAATCTCCAAACGTTAAAATATTTCCACCATGCGGAGCTTTAACTGATCATAGGGTTTATTTTACACTCAATGGTTTTAGCCCCAACGGAAATGTTCATTGGGAATTTATTGATTCTAAAGGAAATATAGATTCATATGGTTATTTTGAAACTAATGAATTTGGCAGTTTTAATGAATTTATAATTGCTGATGAAATGACCGCTGATATCTATATTTTAAGGTTTTTTGACGATAAAAATAATAATTTTATAAAAGATCCTAATGGATCTGAAGTTATAATAACTTATCCAATACCTTGTGCTAATCCTATCTTTTAGAATATTATAGATGGTATATCTTTGGCTGTTGATAATAAATTCAATTCTTATAGTAATCATTTTTAGATATAATATCAATTGCTATTTTTGATAACTCTACGATAATGAAATGTATTATTAGATACTTCAAACTTTTATCTTTTGATCTCTACTATTGTATCTTATTGTTTTTCTATTTCCTCCTTAATATATAATAAGATTATTTTCTAAAAGAATAATAGAGAAATTTTTTTATTAACATGTGACTGTTATATTTTAATATTATTTTTACTTGTAATTTGTATTCCAAGGTTTTTATATTATAGCTATATAAACAATATGATTTGTCGCCTCGGCTATGACTGGGCTACAGATTATTCTCCCCATCGTAATGAGGTAATGAAGATGTACACACAATAATATATTTAGCTTTATAATATCAGTAACCATATAACAAAATCACTGTCATTTGTTTACTAATAAGTTTATAGAAAATTATTTGGAAAGATTCTAAAAAATCCTTTTTTATTTAATAGGTTTTCGTTACTTAAAAGGTGTATAGTAGATGATTTCAATAAAATTATTAGTACTAATGCTATTGACACTTTCTATTAATTTTAATATTCTTTCATTAGCATATGGACAACAACAACAACAACAAAAACAACAAGAGACAG
>DAIPKY010000022.1:0-17500 GCA_036769505.1 Nitrososphaeraceae archaeon | reverse complement strand
TCCCAAACTTGAGATCCCCTGTGTAAACTAGATTATGATTTCCATTTCCAATATGTAAATGAACAGATGTTGAACCTAATATGTGTCCAGAATTGTATAATACAAGTTTTACATCTGGCGATATATCTGTAACTACGCCTATAGACAAAGGCATAGTATGAATTATTACATTTGTTATATCTTCTTCAGAATATATCTCATGGTTTTTATGATAATCAAGGAAAAGAAGGATCATTAAAGGTAATGTGGGTTCACTACAATAAACTGGTCCTCTATACCCATATTTGAATAGAAATGGAAGAAAACCTGTATGATCGATATGAGCATGAGTTATTATAACTGCATCAATTTCATCTAAAGTGAAACCTGTCATATCAAATCGTGGAAAATAATTTATAGCTTTTTCATCATGTGTATTTATACCACAATCAAGTAATATTTTACTTTCTTTAGTAACAAGTAAAAAACATGATCTGCCAATCTCACCAAATCCTCCCAATGTAATGATACTAGCTTCACAACTAGGAGATAATTTTGGTCGGAAAACTTTGTCCCCGACTTCTTTATAGAATTTTATCCTATAGTCAGTGGAACTATCTAACGCTTTATCAATAAATTGAATTGTAGCAAGTTTAACAGTGGATTTTCTTAACTTAATTTTCCAGCCAGTTTCACTGATTAAATCCAATAGAAGACTATTTTCAATTTGATTCTTAATTTCAAATGAATTACTAATATAGATTGTAAGTTCACCTAATGCATCATCAAAAATCATTCCATTACTTTTAACCTTGAAAGGGAGTAGGCGATTCTGAATGATCTTGGTAGAATCATTTCTTGATTTGCGAATCGATTCATCGGTTCTTATTACTACTCTCTTTCTAATTGTATTGACCATATTGGAAAGGATTTGGTAGTTTTCTATCAAAAATCTAGGGTTTTTGCTGTATAGCGCGATACTAGGTCCTTCATATTCTATCTTAGTCAGCCCTGATTCCTTTGGTAAGCTCTTTAGTATAGTGGCCATAATGTTCTGACTAGTAGACTGTTCATTCTCAAAATTAGTAAATTCCATGTTTAGTTCCTTCAGTATAATATAATATACCTCAAGTTTCTGTTTGAAATATAAATTGATTGCGATTAATTTATAGAGAATGTATTTCCTTTTTTTTAGGTAAAGCGAAAAAAATAATGTTGAAATAGTAATATATAATAAATTCAATGTAAAGAAAGGTTAGATAGTATGGATGTAGAAACCAATGGGGAAGATACAACTAGTAATAGGCCTAATGAAAATAATACTTCAGGTAACGAAACAGGTTTCAGAAAGTTTAGATCTTTTAGAATTCCAGTTAAAGTTGGAGAAGAGTATGATGTCAAAATCGAAGCAATGAGTAAAAGAGGAGACGCTGGTGTTGCAAAGATTGAAGGAATGGTAATATTTGTAGCTAACACAAAAGAGGGTGACCAAGTTAAAATAAAAATCAGTAGAGTAGGAATGGGTTATGCTATAGCAGAAGTTATTCAGCAATGACAATTATTAGTATTGTTCAAAAAAAATAATCATAATAACAATAAATTTGTCAAGATAATAAATTACAAACTACATTTATTTTATTTATATATATATATATATATAATTAAAATTGTTTGAATAAATAAAAGAAACAAAGAAAAAAAGAAGAAAGATATTTGAAATCCAATAGTCATTTGATGGAACTTCCAAGGAAAATTCTAGTAGGAGATAATGTAATTTCAGAACTTGGGAATTTCGTAACAGATATCAATAATAGAATATCCAATGTAGTTATCATTAGTGGTGAAACAGTAAGAACAAAGATTGAAGATAACATTAAAAAATCATTTGAGAAGTCTCATATTAGCAATTACTGGTTTATTAGAAAAGATGCATCTTTTGAAACAGTATCTAGAATCAAACTAGATATTGAAGAATTAAAACCTGATATAATACTTGGGATTGGAGGTGGAAAATCAGTGGATGTTGGAAAGATGGTTGCATATGGTATAAAAAAATCCTTTATAAGTATCCCGACATCTGCGTCTCATGATGGTATTTCAAGTCCATTTGTGTCTTTAAAGGGGTCAAATAAACCTCATTCTATTAAAGTGAATACACCAATAGGAATCTTGGCAGATATCAAATTAATCTCTGAAGCACCGACTAGGTTATTATCAAGTGGATGTGGAGATTTAATAGGTAAACTCACTGCTGTAAAAGACTGGGAATTAGCCAGAGACGATAACAACGAATATTTCGGAGCTTATTCCGCTTATTTAGCAAAATTAAGTGCCGATATTATCATGAATAAATCAAAAGAATTATTACTAAATGAATATGGAATTAGAACTATTATAGAGGCGTTAATAAGTGCAGGAGTTGCTGCAGGAATAGCTGGAAGTAGTCGTCCTTGTTCGGGATCCGAACATCTTTTCAGTCATGCTCTTGAATATATTACCGATGGGAATTGTGGTCTTCATGGAGAAAGAGTAGGACTCGGTACGATAATCATGTCCAAGCTTTATGATATGGATTTTGAACGAATTAGAGATGTTCTGGAAAATGTTAAAGCTCCTGTCAAAGCTAATCAGATCAATTTAACTGAAAAAGATGTTGTTCGATCATTGTTAATTGCACAAGATTTGAGACCGGAAAGATATACTATACTAAGTAAAACAAAACTCGATAAAAAATCAGCATATGAATTAGCAAAATCAGCAAAGGTCATTTAAGAAATAAAAAAAATTACTCTATTGTAATATATACAAAAAAACTATTTGCATATTTACTAAATAAAAAAATTTATGAAAATATTCTTTTCCCCCGAGAAGAGATTTTCTAAAATAGTATAAAAAAACAAAATACTATTTTATTATTTGCATTATTCTGTTTTGCTTTCAGATTTGGATGCAGTTTCTGATCTGAGTGAAGTATCAGATCGAGGAGAAGTATCAGATGTTACGGTTTCATTTGCTGTTGTTGTTGTTGTTGTTGTTGATGATGATGATGATGATGAGTCTTCAGCAGTTTCGTTTGCTATTGTTGTTGTTGATGTTGTGGATGATGATGGTGGAGATGAAGAGTCTTTTGCTTTTTGTGCTAAGTATACTTCCTGAAATGTTATTTTATTTAGACCGTTTACAAATTTGAAAATATCTGTAGTGACTGCTTTTTTGATTATTTGCAATCCATCCAATAAAGAAATATCTTCAGATAGTTCAATTACTACTGTGTCACTATTATATTCGAATTTTGCCTTTTCATCATCTAGTGGAAGTCGTCGTTTTAACAAATATTTGATTTTATCCTCATTTGATTCAATCTTTTTAACAACATTTACATCATAAACGAGTACTCGACTTGCAAGTCTATGATTATAATCCATCTGGACACGGCCTGAGCCTATATACCGGATAATACCGGTACGATCATCCAATTCTATAACATCACCAACCTTTACTTCGTTAGCCTTTTCACCTAACTTTCTCTGGGGGATCATTCTGACCTTGTTTGTATCCCTTTCACCAAAGCCTTTATCTGGAGATATCTCAACTGAAAGTTTTTGACCAACGTCAGTACTCGTCAGGGCTTCATCTAAGCCCTTTAATACCCACCCTTCTCCCACTGAGATAAGTCGTGGTTCATATTTTCGAGTAGGATCGTATAGATTTGATTTTTTTGCATCTTCTTCAATAGTTGTTTCGAAAATTTCACCATTATCTTTGATACGTGCAGTATAATCTAATAATATTAAAGATCCTTTATCAAAAGTCATAAAAACCGCTATTTATTTACCCTATATTAAGTTTGATGAAGAATAAAAATAAACGATTATTACAAGTTTTTCAATTTTTCTTCCGCAATCGATAGTGCTTTGTCATCTGTATTTACTCCAAGCATCTTCATAGCCGAATAAATAGCTGAAACTGTTCGCATAACATGATATCTATTTACTTCTCCCATACTGCCTATTCGAAATACCTTACCCTTGAGGTTCCCAAATCCTCCTGCTATTAGGACTCGAAAATCATCGGATAATAGAGTTCTAAATCTCTTGTCATCCATGCCATCGAGGTAGTTGAAAGCGATGATAACATTACTCTTAGCCTCGTCTTTAGCAAAGGGAGTTAGGCCCATTGCACTCAAACTAGAATAAAAGGCATCGGCACATTGTCTGTGTCTTTGAATTCTTTTCTCTAAGCCTTCTTCTATGACAAGATTTAATGCTTCCTCAAATGCATAGTATAAAGGTAATGCAGGAGTGAACGGGGTTTCTGTATGTTCTTTATAATATTTGAAATATCTATTTAAATTCAGATATAATATAGGTGATGGATTTGACTGCATGTATTTTTTTGTTCTTTCATTTATGGATATTGGAGAAACACCTGGTGGAGCAGCTAAGGCTTTTTGTGATGCTGTAATACATATATCAACATTCCATTTATCAACAGGAAGTTCATCTCCACCTAATATAGAAACAGCATCGGCGATAAAGAATGAGCCGTATTTTCCACAGAGATCACCTAATTTATCCATATATCTAATTGTAGTGCCTGTAGAGGTTTCATTATATACAGCATACAAAGCTTTGACATCTTTATTAACCTCAAATGCCTCTTCAATCTTTTCAAGTGGAGGATTCTCTCCAAAAGGAGCCTCAATTCTAATTGCAGTACCACCCCAACTATCGATTAAATCTGCAAGTCTATTACTAAATTCACCATTTACAGGAATAATTGCCTTATCTCCTTTTTTAATCAAATTAACTACTGAAGATTCTACAGCACCAGTTCCTGAAGTAGTTAATAAAATAATATCACCATTGGTTTCAAAAACTTTTTGAGTTTTTTCAATTATGCCTCTATATAAAATTCTAAAATCTTCGCTACGATGATTGATAACAGGAGCAAGCATCGCATTCATTACACGATTTGGAACGTTAGTAGGACCAGGAAGCATAACTAAATATTCCATATTTTCACATAAAGTCAGTATCACCGGTATTTAAAATTACTTACACACAGCATACTGAATGGTTTAATTATTCTAGAGAGGAAAATTACCCCATGTTTACATATAGAAAAAAGAAATTATTAGAAAATGCATCTAAAATCAATTGTGAAAATATCATTTCTTTGCAACCGGAGAATATATTTTATCTAACTGGTTTTTGGGGAGAAGGAGTAGTATTGATGAATAATGATAATACAAAGTTATTTACACCAACATTAGAATATTTTCGAGCATTAGATGATTCAAAAGAGTGTGAAATTATAAAAACAGAAAAAAGAGGAAGCGATGGAACTTTGTTATCACTTATTTCAGAATTGGACAACGATTGCTTTTATTGTATAGATAATGCAAATTATAATTTAATAAATCAACTTAAAGAAATGACTGGGAATAATAAAATAATAGTTAATGATGATCCATTTTTTAAAACTCGAAGCATTAAAGACGAAATTGAGATAAAATACATACAACAGGCTGCTAATATCATAGATAAATTATATGACATCTGCTTAGAGGAAATAAAAGAAGGAGTATCAGAAAGGCAATTACAAGCAACCTTAGTACATGAAACCTTCAAAAATGGTGGTGGCTTTCCGGCATACAAATCTACATTGAATCCATTTATAATAGCAAGTGGCCCAAATTCAGCATTACCGCATGCAAGCGTATCTGATAGAAAGTTTAAAAGAGGAGATTTTATTGTTGTTGATCTCACTTTAAGAGTTAATGGTTATGTAGCAGATGCCACTCGAACATTTAGTCTGCAGACAATAAATCCTCAATTGAAAAAGGTCTATGAAATAGTAAAAGATGCCCAAAGAATAGGATTAAACAAATGTAGTAACAAAATAAAAATTGGAGAAGTTGATAAAGCATGTAGAGAATATATTTCTGCAAATGGATTTGTAAATGAATTTAATCATTCTACAGGCCATGGTATAGGATTAGATGTTCATGAACCGCCCTGGATTCGTCCTAACAATGAAGAACAACTTATGGATAATATGACTATTACAATAGAGCCGGGTGTATATCTTGAATCAAAATTTGGAGTAAGAATTGAAGATAGTATTATGATAGCAAGTAAAAACAGCAGCAGCAGCAGAACAGGAATAATAAATTTTAATAAATTTGAGAAGGATTTAATTATTATTTAATAAAAAATGATAACAAGTAGGAGGAGGAGAAAGTTTTTATTATTATTTTGTATGCCTAGGTTGAAATTTGTTAATATCAAAAATATTGTGTGTAATAACATAACATAACAATAAGTATAACAATAAGTATAATAATAATAATTTTATTATTATTATTATTTTAACTGTGAGATAATAATTTCAAATAATTTCTTTGCAATCGAATCCTTACTTTGAACCTTCAAATGAACTATAGGCTCTTTTTGTGTAACAATAAAAACTTCATTATAATCAGATCCTATTTTAGTATTTATTCTGCCTACATCATTTGCAACTATAATATCTGCATTACATTCTTTCAATTTTTTCTTTGCCTTATTAATTAAATAAGTATTTGAAACATCAAAATATGCTTTAAAACCAACAAGAAGTATATTTTTGTCTATTAATTTAATATCATCAATAATTTTTTTTGTAGGTACAAGTTCTAAATTAATTGAATGAGAAATGTGACTAGGAATTTTCTTTTTATATATTTGAGGGAGTTTGAAATCTGTTACAGCAGCAGCAAAAATAACTATATCAAATTTCTTGGAACTGATCTCAGAGATAACTTTTGTATACATTTCATCAGATGTATTAACCTTAATGGTTTTTAAATTAGGTGAATTAGAGGTTCTAGACACAGAAGAATTTCCCTCAATATGAGTAACATGGGCACCAAGGTCTAGTGATTGTTTAATTATAGCATTACCCATTTTTCCAGAACTAAGATTAGTTATAACTCTGATTGGGTCAATATATTCCATTGTACCGCCTGATGTTATTAAAATGTTCTTTTCTGAAAGAACTTTTTTTTTATTCGAAGTAAAAAATTCTAAAACTGATTGTAATGCTTGTTCTGGTTGAAGAATTTTCGCTTTTCCTTCATTAATTTCAGGATCTAGAAAAGTTACCCCAACTTTTTTTAATTTAACTATATTTTCTATCACCAATTGATTATAATACATTGCTTCATGCATAGCGGGTGCGATAAAGATAGGAATTTTTGATCCTAATGCTACAGACAAAATAGAGGTTATTGGAGTATCGTCTATTCCATTTGCAAATTTACCAATAGTATTAGCTGTACATGGATACAAAATTATTAAATCTGATTTGTTAAAATCTGCTAATTTAATATGTTCCATATCGGCAGTTAATTTGTGAACAACATCATTTCCAGTAGCCCATTTTAGATAATTGGGATGCAATAACATGGTAGCAGAATTTGATATTACCGGGAATACGTTTGCACCATGCCTCATAAGTAAACGAGCAAAATCAATCGCTTTGTAGGCGGCAACACTCCCACATACACAAAGAACTATCCTTTTGTCTTTTAAAGTATCGCCCCATGTATTTGTTATATCCTTTGAAGAATGTAGAGCACTAGTCATTCTCTTGTTTTCTCACGTATTAGGAGAGGATGAAGATGATGATATTTTTTTCTGAATTTTTTTTATTGTTTTTACTAAGCGTTCATATTCTTTATCTTCTATTTTGTATGAATGCTTTTCTTCTGGAAATTTACCTGTTTTTACATCTATAATATAAGTATGCACTGCATTCAGAATAATCTCTGAAAGATTAGTATAAGTTTTTACAAATCGTGGTTTGATATTATCATATAGATTTAACATATCATGCAATACCAAAACTTGTCCATCGCAATAAGGGCCTGATCCAATACCAATTGTTGGAATTTTTAAACTTTTGGAGATTAATTCTGCAACTTCTGAAGTAACCATCTCCAATACAATAGCAAAAACTCCAGCCTTTTCTAGTTCTATTGCTTCTCTTAATAGTTGAGAGCCCCTAATAGCAGTGTTGCCTTGTACTTTATACCCTTCCCACAGTCTAGTAGTTTGGGGTTTTAATCCTATATGCCCCATTACAGGAATTCCAACGTCTATAATTGCCTTAATTCTATCAATGATTTCAATTCCACCTTCAAGCTTAACTGCATCACTACCCGATTTTATGAATCGAATAGCATTCTTAACTGCATGATTGATATCAATTTGATATGATCCAAAAGGCATATCAGATACTATAAGAGATCGTTTAGTACCTACCGATACTGCTTTTGAAAAAATCAGCATTTCTTTCATATTTACAGGCACAGTAGAAGTATAACCTAGCATAACCATTCCCCCACTGTCACCCACCAATATTATATCAACTCCTATTTTGTCACATATTTTTGCACTCCAATAATCATAAGATGTAATGACCGAAATTTTTTCATTATTTTTCATAGATACAATATCGTTAACGACCAATTTCTTTGGTCCAGTTTTTTGATTTTTTTTATTGTTATTGTTATTATTATTATTATTATTATTAGTCTTATTCATTATTGCTCACATTTCCATCTACGTATTATTTTTAATGAATTATCAATATTATATTTATTATTAAAATTATTCAATATTTTGAGTAGAGAGTTCTGACTCATTTGTTTCAGTTGTTTTGAAGTTTTCACCAATTCTGGAATAGCCCTTACAATATTGTCTATTATACTTATTGTGGCATTCTGTGACGTTCGTGAAAGAGGATTCAGATCAACTGTAATTACTTTTTTTTGCATATTAATTAATGCCTTTGTACGGTCACCATCTTCTAATGGTACAAAAACTACATCAGCCAAAAATATTCCTTCCGGATCAACATGTCGCCTATTACTAGTTAGCTCTGGTATTTTTAGAAATTCTTTTTGACCCACACCAAGAACAATGTTTGCACCATTTTTCTTTAGAGTTTCTGCGATTAAATTTTCTCGTCTTTTATTTCTGTAGAATAGATTAACTTCTATAGATGATTTAGTTTCATTGGCTAGATCAACGATCTCTTTAGGACATAATGCTGCTGTATTTCCATTTACGGATATTACTGGCCTCTTGGCAAGTAACAATAAACTTGATGCTGCTTTAATCGCATCATAAGCATAAGTAGAAGTTTTCTCCCCAAGCAGATAATCGAATGCTTCTCCTCTACCATGAGCTATTAGCCCTTCACTAACTACCAGACCAGATTTGAAACCATTCGCAAGTAATTGTCTTATTGCAAGTGATTGTGCTCTTGGGTGATTGGATGGTATATGATTTATTTCATTCAAAATTTTGTATCAACGCTCCTTGATTATCAATATCAGATACTATCAAAGTGCCCGGATATTTCTTCAACATTGAGGTAACTGGAAATATCTCGTTAGGTGAGACCAATGTAAAAATTGTTTCTCCAAACATACCTATACTACATTCTACACCAAAATTGTTTAATTCTTCTATTGGTTTTGCACACACTCCTTTTGTCAATCCTAAAAAATTTGCGAACTCATGGGACATACTTAAAAAGGAATTAACATCTTTTGATAATAATAATCGTTCGACCATCTTTTGGCCAAGAATATTAGCATTATTTGAATGATAATTAGAAAGAATTTGTTTTGTAGATAACGGACCAATACAAAGAATTACCGCTTTATAATTAGTTAATTCTATTTTAGTTACTTTACCTATTCCAGGAGCGCCAAAACGAGTCCTAATTTCTAGTCCACCATAAAATTCGGAGATTACAGTGCCTAAACCTGTATTGCATTCAATTTCCGCTATGTGTGCAATCTGAGCGGCTTGTTCCTTTAAAAATTTTATATCAAGGGCTTTATTCAAAGCATAAGAAAGACTCAAAGCAGCTGCACCACTTGTTCCTAATCCATAACCAATAGGAATATCTATAGAGTGATTTATTTTTAAATAATAGGAAAAATCAATTTTATCAAAATAATGCCTGGTTACCCATTCTGAAACTTCCGCATTATTAGTTAATGAGTTATTGATATAGATCTGATACCATTTCTTCTTCTTCGATTTGTAAAGTTCTACAGATGTGGTTACTCCTCTTTTAAAAGAAAAACCAGCACCTTTAGATCCGTAAAATAGTGGATCTGTATTTTGGCTTTTATTCTTTGGTTTTTCAAAAAAACCTGTAATATGACCAGGACTGAATGCTGTACATCTAGCAACAAGTTCGCCAATTTCAGAAGAGGTCATAGACTTAAAGTAAATAGAACATGAAAATATAAAAATATCGATACTAACTTCTTTATAATATAAACTATTTTTTATACATGTTGATTTTTATATTGTGATTAAATTGTCTACTATCTGGTAAACTTTAATTCATGGTAATTTACTCATTGTTATTGTTATACTAATATATCGCTCTTAATTCATCTAAATTATATAAATAAATAAAATAGAATTTTTAATTTTTAAATAGAAAGAAATTTTATAGGAAAAGTAGAATATATACGAGGAAGAGGTACTATTGTCCAAGGATATAGAAATTATTTGTATTGGCAATGAAATATTGAACGGTACTACAATTGAAAAAAATTCATTTTGGCTAACAACAAGAATAAGAAGAATAGGCGGTAATGTATCCAGAATAACCATAATTCGAGATGACTCTAAGGAGATTGAGGCCATAATAAATGAAGCCTTAAGTCGACATCCTAAATGGATATTAACATCCGGTGGTCTTGGTCCTACATATGATGATATTACCATTGAATCAATTGGAAAAGCACTTAAAAGGAAATTTCTTTATGATCCTATTGCATTAGCATGTCTGAAGAAAAATTATTTAAAACGGGGCATAAAGAAATTAAATAAATATCAATTAAAGATGTCTTTTGTACCAGAAAATTCGCAAATAATAGATAATTTAATAGGTACTGCTCCATCAGTATTAATTAGACATGGAGAAACAAAAATAATTTGTATGCCTGGTGTACCTATAGAATTAAGACACATTTTTAAAACGAATATATTAAAAATGATAATGGATGATTACAAGGGCATCTATTTCAAAGACCAATTTGTAAAGACACTAAAAATTAGAGAGAGTCAGATAGCAAATTTTTTAGAAACAATTACTAAAAAATATGAAAAAGAGGAATACGATTTTTATATTAAAACACATGCTAAAAATCCAACGTCACTAGTACCCAAAATAAATATTTACGTTTCTATTAGAGGCTATGATGAAAACATGATAAATGTTAATTTCGAGAACATAATAAATAAAATTAAAAAGGAAATATACAGATTAGGTGGAGAAGTTTTATAATATATTAATGAATAGCAAGAAAGGTATTTGTAGAAATAAATGGACGTAAAGACTCTTCAATATTAGCGTATATTTTTAGAGTAACAGGTCCAAAAGGAATTTTATATGTGTCCTCTTGTGGTAAAGTAATTTTAAAATATCCTAATTTATTCTGTATTGGTGAAGCTTTTCCATGTGAAATAATATTTCCATTATAATCAGTTAGGAAGAATTCTGCCGTTACCGATGATAATATTGTTCTATCCATGGGTATATTATCTACTAGAATTTGAAATTCAAGTATTTTTTCTTCTCCGATCTTGATAAATTTACTAAAGTTTACAGACGCTATTTGAATGGATTTAGGGTTTACAAAGTTTGACCAATAATCTCTTTCGAAAGGATATGAAGAATCATTAAATCTTTTAATATCTATAATTCTTCCTGAGGGATTATATCTGTCCAAATAAAAGGCACCATTACTTATTAGTGCGTGATTATGTTTTTCTATCCAATCTATGCTAGCATCATATCTATCTTTTGCTTCTTCTAGACTTACTATACCCTTGAGAGGAAAAGGAATAAAGTCTTCGTTCTTCATCTTAATTAGCTCTTTTTTTATTAAATTAGCGTGCTGAGGAATTATTAACGATAACCATTCTGCATTCTTTGTAGTTGATTGCGATTTAGAGAAAGAAAGATCATTGGATAAAACCAATCTTTCAGCAGCTGCAGTTATCTCCCAAGGTTCTTGAGCCCATACTCCTGCACTTGCAGCTATTTCTTTAGGATCATAATGCCACTGATCCAAATATGATTCTACAATATCATCATTTTCAGAGATAAATCTAATTCCTTTAAAATAAGGTAATCCAAGCTCTACTCTAGAAGTATATTCTGGATCAACAGTAAGATCACTCTCTCCATTATTTGTACCCCATTCATACATAAAATATAAAGAATATAACAAGTCAGATTTATCCATTGGGATTCCGTTATGCCAGTTGGAATATAGAATTTTATATGTGACTTTACTTAATGATGTAGAATTCTTTTCTACAGGTACCCATTCTCCTAATGTACTATTCCATATAATGGTATGAGAATGAATTGGTATTCTATCATGAGGACCATTTGTTGTTGAATTTAGAATTTGATTTCTCATTGAAATAACTTCTCCTGTAAATGGATGTCTAAGAGTAGGACTATCAGCAATATTCGAGTAGATATTTATGCTATAAGCATCACTAAAACCAGCCACATTGTTCCATGCACCTTGATAAATTTGTTTGACTCCTACTTTTAAAGAATTATCTCTTTCAGATTTTGCGTTCAGTAATGAATATTTACTAGTAATACCAGCACCATAATCATTTACTAGACCAGTTACAGAAGAAGAAACAGCATACGGATCAATATTCTTAACTAAAAAAATGCGTACGGATTCTTCAATTCCCATTTTGGTTGCCTCATTAAGTAAATTATTTCTTTCCTCTTCTGAGCTGAAGTTTGAGAAGACTAATTTTTGAGTTATTTTATCCAATGTAGAATTCTGATACTGCCAAAATCCAGGATTTTGATTTCCTGGCATGTTCGCATACCAGGGGGAATACATTTGAGCAAGGACTGCATCATTATACTTAATAAAAGATGTAGAGCCAGTGAATGCTTCTGTATAGACATGCCATAAAAATTTTTGTGGATCGGATCCTTGAGTAAGCGTAACAGCTTTATTTAGATCGCTATAATCCTTTATAATCGTAAAACCCAATTGTTCAAGTTCTGATGAAATTAATTCTCCAAGAACTTTCCTTTGAAGATCATCACTTCTTATTAAAATTTTTAATTTAATAGGTTTGTCATTAAAATACCATTTGTCATTTTTTAATTTAGCTCCATGTTCTAGCAAAGTTTTATTAATTTGTTTGAATGCATATTCTGGATCGTAATGGAAGCCAAATGACTCAACAGTATCCATTACCACAGGATAATCAGGGGAAAAAAGACCAAAAGGATCGGACATTGGAATTCCATAACCATGTAATACTTCATTTGAAATAAAATTTCGGTTTATTAAAAAATTTATAGCAAATCTAATATCACGAAATTCGAAGGGATTCATTGTATCATTATTTGATGATGGAGAAGGATTTAACAAAATTCCAAATGAACCTCCAATTTTCTCATATAATTTGATACTAATATCGTTTTTTATATCTGAAACCAAGTCAAGGGGAATACGAAAAAAGTATGTATCCAAGTTTTTAGATCTTATTTCTTCAATAGCAACATTTTCATCTAAGTAATGAATAAATCTTACATTCTCAATACTAGAATAGTTTTCTTTTTTTGATTCTTCTTGAGTTGAAAATTCAAAAGATACCTGAAAAATTAATAAGAAAAAAAAGAAGATGAAAATAATAGAGAAATTAATAAATTTACTCATAATAACTAGTGCTCATAGTACAATAGGTTTCCCTACAATATCACAATTACTCTTTACATACAAATAAATAATTAGTTAAAGTTTGAGATGAGTTTTCAATCCTTTATAACGATTCCTAATAGTTACTTCGGTAACTCCTGCTGCCTCTGCTACATCCTTTTGTGTCTTATTTTCGCCATTCATAACGCATGCGACATATAATGCAGCTGCTGCTAGACCCATTGGATCTTTTCCTGCAGAAATTTTACCTTCCTCTGCTTTTTTAAGAATTTCTAAGGCTTTACGTTTAGTTTTTTCAGACAATCCTGCTTTGCTGGCAATTCTTGCAACACATTTTACTGGATCTACAACTGGCATTCTTAGGTCAAGCTCTCTAATTAAAAGTCTATAACAACGTGCAACATCCTTTTTCTTGATATTACTTGCATTTGCTATATCTTTTAGGGTTCTTGGTGTTTCTGTATCCCTACATGCAGCATATAATGCAGCTGCAACGAGAGCAGAAATAGATCTGCCTCTTACTAATCCTTTTTCTAACGCTTTTCTATAAATATATGCCGCCTTTTCTATTACAGCGTCACCAACTGCCAGTTTGTCTTTTAACCTATCTAATTCACTAAAAGCTTGTCTAAAATTACGATCTACTGGTTCATGAACCTGGCTTCTACTATCCCATGTTCTAAGCCTCTCAATCGTGCTTTTCATGGAAGAGGAAAGTGGTTTACCAGAAGCATCTTTGTCTACAGGTCCTATAATGGTAGCTAAGCCCATGTCATGCATAGCTAAAGAGGTAGGAATTCCAGCACGGCTTCTATCTTCGTGTTCTTCTTTAGAGAAGGCTCTCCATTCTGGCCCAGTTTCTTCTATTCGTTCATTAATTACAAAACCACAATTTCCACAAAACATTTCACCAGTAGAATTGTCAGTAACCATTGGACCTTTGCCACATCTTGGGCACCGATCGCCAAAAAGCGATATATCTTTAACCATTCATTTCACCACAAAACTTTTTAATAACTAAATTCGTACTATTTATGTTTTATTCTAACATATAAATATTACCCTATCAATACACAGGAGAATCTAAATTCTATTAAATTTATTCGAAAAAGATTGGATGTGCTTTATATTTACCGCAAATAAATTTACATTACTTCAACAGCTTCTTGATTAAATCCTTTTTTTACTAGATAATTTTTAACATCTTCACGATGGTCACCTTGTAACATAATGAAACCATCTTTAGCAGTTCCCCCACATGCAAATTG
This sequence comes from Nitrososphaeraceae archaeon, assembly GCA_036769505.1. Lineage (GTDB taxonomy): Archaea > Thermoproteota > Nitrososphaeria > Nitrososphaerales > Nitrososphaeraceae > TH1177. Next base: position 2,461 of record DAIPKY010000022.1, on the reverse strand, counting down.
GCTTTTAAGTTCTTTAACAATATTATGCATATTTGTTACTTTAGGATCAATTCCTTCTATCATAGTTGTAGTCTTTGAAAATCTCCGAGTTTCAAGGCGGATTATTATTCTTGTCTCTTCTTTTTCTAGTTCTCCACAAGGACATAATTCATCAGGTAAGCCACATTTTTTACATATAACCGCCATATTATATTTATCTATACTTTTCTTAACTTCTTATTAAGCCTTACCCAGTACCTTTACACAGCTTTTATTTTTCTAAAATACTCCTAAATATAGTAAACGATAGCTATTTAAGTAGTAGAGTTTTATGTTTTATGAATTGAGCAGCAAAAAGAAAAACGCACCATTACCGGCTTCTAGTGCAGGTTTACTAAGATTCTTTGAAGATGAAACTAAAGGAGTAAAAGTGAAACCTGAAGTTGTTCTTGGAGTTACGGGAGCTTTAATTGCAATTTCCATCATGATTCGAATCATATTTCCAGTTGCAGGAGCATGACAACTCAATATCATAAGATGGAAAATGGCCATGACAGTGTATCTAATATCCACAGAAGATGGGCTCTGACAGTATATCTAATATCCACAGAAGATGGGCTCTAACTCGGATCAACTTTTCATCTTATAAAATTTCTTTAACAATATCCATAATTAGTTCTATAGCTTTAATATTAGTTTTTGATCATTTCTATTTTCAGGTAAATTTAATACAATTAACTATATTTACAATAATAGGGACATCATTTCTAATCTTCAGTTATTTATTGGATCTTTATTTGTTAAGAAAAACGCCAGTTAATAAAATATCTAAAATTCTACATGTTTCAGGTTTTTCGAATTTACTATGGTTACTAATCTTGATTCTTGGATATCTTACTTTTGTTATATTTCAGAAAGATCTTCCTCCTAAGGAATACCTGCTTGAGGGAATGATGTTGGCAATTGGGTTAAGAATAGGAATATTTACTTCAGTTTTTGGTGCTAATTTATTTGAAGCAATAAAAACTGCAATAATTCAGCCTATAGTTTTTCTATTTTTAATTATTCCTGCTTCTATATTTATCGAGATTTTTTTCGATGTTGTAGCAATTTCTTTTGGTTTAATTTTAATAGGCTTGGGTATAGGATGGACGATACTTGCCGATAGAGCAGGCAGACCAAATTTACAAAGTACTTTTTCACTTCTCCAGGCTTTCCTTTCAGCATGGACAGAAAACAAGGTAGAAAAAATAGAAGAAATTTTGTTATCCAGATCTAAAAATGAACTGGTTAGTACACATATTGTTAAATTTACTAACAAACATCATTACCTTTACTGGGTTTTACCTAATATTCATCCAGGTCCTTTTAAAGAAATTGGTGGAAGTAATCTTCCTTATCAAATATATAATTTTTTTTCTCAACAAGCAGTGGTATTTCACAGTGCTTCTGATCACTCCTTAAATATTCCATCCAAAGGTGAGGTCCTAGAATATCTAAAGTCATTATCTAAGACACAAAAGACTATGGACTACGGAAATACATGTTCAATACCTATTCAGATAAGAAATAAAAAAGCTACGGTTACAGGAATAATCTTTGATAATACTCCAATTCTTATGCTCTCTTTTGCCCCTTATGGTATGGATGATATTCCAGAAGAAATAAGTAAAGAATTAGAAACATATTCAAGAAGTGAAGGATTTAAGAGAATTTTTATAATAGACAGTCATAATGCTATGGGAAAAAAAATTGGAAAAATTGAAAATGAAGAGTTGTTAGAAGCAGGAAAAAAATGTCTAAAAATCTTAAAAGAATCTCTACAATATAGTTTTAAAATTGGCTTAGCAAATACAAAGGAGATTAAAAATCATATTGTTTTTGGAGAAGACATTGGAAAAAGTGGTCTTTCTATAATCCTCATTGATATAAACAAAAATGATGACAATAACAGTAATAATAAGAATAATCGATATGTAATAGGATGGGCTGATTCTAATAATATGAAAAGTGGATTAAGAGAATATATTATAAAATTTTTTGAGCAAAAAGGAATAAGAATGTTAGAAATTTGCTCATCAGATACACATGAGAAATCTGGATTTAGAACCTCAGAAGGATATTATCCATTTGGTTACATAACAAAATTTGAAACAATAACAGATCATTATTATAAGCTTATAGAATTAGCATATAAAAAATTAGACGTTTATAGATATGAAGTATTCTATATTGTATCTACAATAAAGGTGATGGGAATGAATCAATTTCTGGACTATTCTAATGCTTTAGATAAAGCAATGAATTTAACAAAAAAATTCCTAATTATCACCCTTGGAGTTATTTCACTTATGTTGATAGTTACAAATTAAATTGATGTATTATTCTTAGTGTTATTACTTTAATGTTGATTAGATTAGTTTGCATTAATGCTATGAGGATATTAGATGGAGAGATAAAATAAATTATTTGCTTTAGAATG
>DAIPKY010000089.1:0-6093 GCA_036769505.1 Nitrososphaeraceae archaeon | reverse complement strand
AAACGAAAATATTGGAACAAATAATAAAAAAATCACTTTTGTAATAGGTGGATTTCAGAGTGGTCATTTTTCTCAAAATATACGAGAGAGATTTCACATGACATATTCTATTGCAAATGAACAATTGGAAGCACATGTTGTCATATCCCGATTAGTTTATGAATGCGAAAATCGCTGTTTTTCTTTCATGGTATGAGCTAATTTTAAAAAGAAAGATATTTTAAAAGCAGGATTAATACACTAACTTTGTATAAATGAATCATAAAATAAGTTTTTTATTCTCTATACAATTAATTGCATTTTTTATTTTATTATCTTATCCACTTCATAATGCTTTTCCTGATGGCTTATTTGAAGAAAAATTACCTCCTGCGTCCGTAGGTGACAGGGAGGCTAGTCTTTATACTAAAATTAATCCTCCAATACTTACTTCAGATAGCAAAGAAAATGCATTTTTTGAATTAAGATTATTTGACGCAAAAACTGATGAAAATATTAAATTTGTTTCATATTTTATAACAGTTGAAAAAGATGACCAGTTATTAATGAGAGATCTTTTTCATTCTCCTGAAGGTCCTTTAAAGTTAAAGATTAATCCTACGACCAGTGGATCTGTTAATGTCTTTGGTTCTACGGAACCTTTTCTTGGTGGATGGACAAGTGAGACAGGGGATATTACCATTAATGGTCCGTTACTTTTAGAAGGAGGATTATATCATTTTGCAATAGAAATATTTGGAATAGATAATCCTAGAAATATATTTACACCAGAAAATGCTCCCAGGTTTGATTCATGGCTTAGTGTAGGTGATGTATATAGAAATGATATAATAGACAGTGGAAAAAAATATAATACAACTTTAATATCATATTATGATCAAATTCAGAACTTTAAATATGATTCTCAACAAAGTATTATGTCATGGATAATGCCTTTTAATTGGGACTTAAAAAGAATACAAGATAACAATATTTTTGTTCATGAAGAAATAAAGATACCCAAAACACTAACCAAGTTTAGTGAAGCAAATGCTTTTGATGCTGTAGTCAATGGAAATCCTTTGGTAGGAAGATCAATAGCATTAGATCCATTTACTGAAGAAAATAATTTCATAATCCATTTATTGCTGAATAAAGCAGACATTATAAAAATTGCTGAAACAATAAATAATAATACTAATAACAATGCTAGCACAATGACTTTTAGTCTTTCTCCTGCTGAACAAAAAATAGCTGAAACTACCTCAGAAGTGGTATCAGATATTGGAGGTATTCTAGTAAATTTCAAGTGGGACGATCAAATTTTATCCAATCAAGATACAAATTTACAATTACGTTTTTCAGATGCGCTTTCCACTAAAGAAATAAATGGTGATATAAAATATGATATTATAGTTTACGATAAATCAGGAAATAAAATTGTTACAAAACAAGATTTGATAGCACAAAATGCAACAGATTCCCAGGTTATAAAATTTCCATCGAAGGGTATTTATCAAATGGAATTAACTATAAAAGGTATAACCTATCCGGATTTAGCTACTCCTGATGAAACAAGGAATGGAATAGCAAGAGGAACGGTAGTAGTCTCGTGACAAAAAACAATACAGAAAAATATTTTATATCAAATTTAATATTTATTTTTCCTTTATAGTCAAAGTGTTAGGTTATTATAGTTTATACATAATTTAAATAATTTATGAAGATTCAATTTGTCAATCATCTTGTTTGTTTAAACCATTCCGATAAACAGATTCGTTTAAAATTAAATAATTTAATGACCGATAACCAGAATGAATGTAAGGAAGGTTTTTTATATTGTATTGAATGTGATACAAAATATCCCATTATAGAAGGCATAGCAATAGTTGTAAAAGACATGATTAACTACATTCAAAATAGGACAGAAATGTACGGCAAATGGTTGTTACATTGTCATTCAAATCAAATGAAGGACTATCTAAAAAATATAGGCAAAAAAATATTTGTATCTAATAAAACTGATACATATGAAGATGGTGGCATTTGGTATTTACCTTATAAATGGTTCCAACAAGAAAATCATAAAGAGGATAGACTCATGAAATCCTTGAAAGGAACTCCAAACGCGAATGAACTGTATGACCGTGTCATCAATAGCATAAACCCCAAAATAGATGGTATAGCTTTGGATATAGGATGTGCAATGGGTAAATCTACCTTGCAACTTTCTCAAAAATATTCCTTTGTAATAGGTATAGATCTTTCATTTTCATTTATCAAGGAAGCCCGTAAAAATATGCAAGAATCTAGGCAGGGAAATGTAGAATTTTGTGTAGCTGATGCAGAATTTCCTCCTTTTCATCCAATGAAATTTGACCTTATAATAGCAATTAATCTACTAGAGTTGGTTAATACGAAGAAACTGTTATCCTCTTGTCATTGGTTATTAAGACCACAAGGTGATATTATAATTACCGATCCATATGATTTCAACAGAGAAAGAATTTTAGACAAAAAATATGATAGTAGATCATTCAGAATTTTACTTGAAGAAAATGGATTTGAAATAAATGAATCAAGTTTAAAAAAAGAAGCATTTATTCCTTGGATATTAAAAATAAATGAAAGAATTTACTTATTTTACTTTGTAGATTATATTAAAGCAAAAAAAAAATCAAAACATAAAGTCAATATAAATAAATACTAAATTGTGGATTTGTGCCAAAGAATAATTAATAATATTACTAAGAACAAATAGAAGAGAGTGTAACACAATATATGTATGATAGTTTTATTTTTAAAGATAGAAAAAAGTTATCTCCTAGATATTTACCTAAAGAGATCTCTCATAGAGAGAAGCAAATAGATTTGTTAGTTAGAACATTTTTGGATATAAAAGATGATCCAGATAAATTTCCTTTAACGGTCATACAAATAATTGGTCCAGCAGGAATTGGGAAAACCTCAACTGTTATCAAATTCTCTGATATTTTAGAAAATGAATTAAGAAAAAGTAAGATAAATATCAAAATAGTGTACATAAATTTAAAATTACAAGGTGGAAATAAATACGCAATTTACAAATACTTGTTAAGCTGTATCGCCCCAGAATTACCTGCACAAGGTCTCAGTGCTGAGGAGATGCTTAGACAAATGCTTGATTATTTGATTACGAATAGTGTATATTCTATAATCATACTTGATGAAATCGATTATTTAATCAAAATTTCAAAAGAAATTGGGATAATTTATGATCTAACAAGATTGAACGAATTTGACCTCTCCAAAAAATGTAATGTAAAGGGAGTTATTTTTATTGCCAGAAGCACTGAATTCTATGAGAAATTAGATGAAGCTGAATTAAGTTCAATGGGACGAGCGTATATTGAATTTCCTAATTACACAATCGACCAAGTAAGTGACATTCTTATGAAACGGTCGAAAGATACCTTTCAAGATAATGTAGTTGGTACGGATATAATTGACTGGATAGCAAAAATAGTAGTTTCTCCTATTGTCAATGGAGATATAAGATATGCATTAGATTTGTTATCATATGCAGGCAATCTTGCAGAATCAGAGGGAACAGAAAAAGTACTGGTGGGGCATGTAAAAAAGATCAATAAACAAATCTATAATGGAATTACTGATGATGATATTAAAGAATTATCCAAATTACAAATAATTGTTTTGTTAGGAATAATAAAGGGATTAAAGATTAAAAATAAAGATTATGTAGAATTGAAGGAGGTTAGAATGCAAAGTTTGGAAATTGCTGAAAAATATAAATCAAAAAAATTGGATGTAGAAGATATTTTAGATGATCTGGCGACTCGAAAGATTATAAAAATAATCTCTTTAAAAAAGATTAGTTTGATATCATCATCAATAGAAAACTTAGAAAAGACATTGATGAATAAGATAGATTAAGCTCTTGATTTCAAATGAATGATACCTTTCATGTCAAAGATATTGTAGAAGAAGGACTAGGAAGCATAGGTAAAATAAAAATATTAAGAGCATTAGCAGAAGAAAAAAAATTATTAACTGTGTATGGGTTACATAAAAAAACACATCTTAAAAGAGAGGATATAAAAAGAAATTTAGCTCAGCTAGTAAAAATTGAATGGGTGGTAGAACAAAAAATTAGCAATAGTCTTTATTCAATTAATAGAGAAAATACATATGTACAACATCTAGTATTATTTTTTTTTAAAATAGGATATATAGAGAATATTTAAACATCTGTTTTCATTATACTAGGGTTAGTATTACTAGAGAAGTTATCAGTAATAATATTTGTACAATATTCTAGTGTGAAAATAAAGAAAATAATTCATAACATTATATAGATTGAGATTACATAATATGATTTGATAAACTTCAAATATTAAACAGTGCTATATTAACTGCTAACCTATGAACCCAAAAAAGATTAGAACTATAAGAATAGGTCAAATATTTATATTTACACTGATTGGTTTCTTCTCCTATTTTACAATTTCTACTATGATTTCTTTTGCTCAACCACAAGATGAAGATTTGAATGTCATAGTAACTTTTTTTGATATTACTGAGGATACTGGTGATGTTATAACGTTTCTAAATTCTGATGGCTTTACAAAAGCCAAGATATATACTCCTCTCAAAAGCATGAAAATGGGAAACACTACAGAACTTCAATTTAATCTTACTGCTAATCAAGTAGGTATGGGCGAAAAATTTAGAGTATGTGCTTTATTAGTTAAAGATAATGGGATAATATGCAAAGTAGGAGAAAATTCTGTTGCAGAAAGGCCTGAAATAATAGACTTTAGACTAGCAAGTGATGAAATTGTGGAAATTGATGTGCCAAATATATCAGTCCAAGAGTTAGACAATAGTAATGAAGACAAGGACAATGAAGTTGAATCTAACGATAAAAATAACGAGGAAGATGAAGATACAACATAACATTCTCTGTGAAACAAGTTATTTGTTTTATATATGAGATACATAATAATATATTTATAATTTTCTTTTTGTTTTTATCTATATATGATTTGCCAAGCTATAACCATTCTTTAATTCTTTGTTTCTCAAAATTAATTTTTTTCTTATAATAAATAGTGGATGGTTCTTTTAAGATCTTAATTGCACCATCGCTATTGTAAAAATCAGTATCAATAAATCCTGCTTTCCCATTTCCTGCCTCCATAAAACAAAATCCTTTACCATCAAATTCTATTATAGGAAATTCTTGAGAGCCATTACTTATTTTATGGATAATTTGAGAAGCAACAGATCTTGCCTGACCTTCTGCGAAAATACCAGCTTTTGGCACAGCTATAGTCTTGTTTATTTTAATCTCGGTGACATCTCCTATAGCAAATACATCTTCAAATCTTGTTTCTAAGGTAAATTTGTCGACTGATATCCAATTACTTTTTGATTCTATTACCCCTGATTTTTTTAGCACAAGAGGTGGTAAATGAAAGGGGATTGCAACCAAGATATCGTATTCTTTTTTTTGACCATTATAAAATTCTAAATTATGGTTATGAACTTCTTTCAGTGAATAGTTTGGAAACAAATTTATATTTTGTTTATTCAACATAAAAATTAATTTTGAATTTGGTTGCTCTCCAGCAACAGGTAAAGGTAATGTAGATGGAAAATAAATATCTATATCTATTTGATTTCTTCTCTCAAAGTTACGTAGAATTTGATCTATTATGAGAGCTGATTCATATGGAGCTGGTGGACATTTATATGGAAATCCCATTATCACAATAGCAATTTTTCCTTTTTCTAAAGACAAAATTTTTTTTCTTAAAGAAGGTATACTTTCTCCATCATATAGGTTAAAATTATTCTGTGTATTAAATCTAACAATCTTTTTTGTAGACATTTCTGCCCCCAGAGCAATAACAAGAAAATCATAACTTTCATCGGCATGATGAAGTATTTTTACTACTTTTGACTTTGTATCAATTTTGGTTATTTTATCTTGGATGAATGAAATACCCTTAGATTCTAAGTTTGTCAATAGAATTTTTGAGTTTTCTAATCTTCTTCTACCATCAAGTATCCATAAATTTGTCAAGCCCATCATAAAATAGTCTTTTTTAT
>DAIPKY010000283.1:0-2026 GCA_036769505.1 Nitrososphaeraceae archaeon | reverse complement strand
CAGTTCTGCCATATTTTAGATCACCGACTATTCCAATTGTTAAATTATCTATTCTTCCTTTTTCCTTAAAAATAGTATACAAATCAAGCATTGCCTGTGTAGGATGTTCTTCACTACCACTTCCTGCATTAATAATAGGGTTAGACGAGAGTTCTGCTGCATATCTGCTGGAACCATCCCTGACATGTCTAAGTACAATGACATCAGAATACAAATCTATGATTCTTATAGTATCAGCAAGCGATTCACCCTTTTCTATAGATGAAAATTTTGAATCAAAAATTCCTATTGAACTTCCTCCGAGGGATGCCATTGCAGCTTCAAAACTCATTCTAGTTCGTGTACTTGGTTCATAGAAAATATAACCTAAAGTTCGTCCTTTGCCTAGTTCACTTTTTTCTTCAGGTTTTAATTGCTGAATTTTATCAGTTGAATCAAATATAAATTCTAAATCATCTCTCGAAAAATCTCTAATTGAAACTATATCTTTGCCAAAAAAATGATTTTTACTAGACATAAATTAAAAGAGAATAAGGCTTATTTAATAAATATTTTTTTAATAATAGACTGATTCAAATCGGATAAACTTTAAATCGGAAAAAACTTTTAGGTTAAAATATGATATTGAGGTTTAGGAATTATTTACAATTAGCCTGATGATTCTAATAAATATCCTGTCTTTCGTTTTTCAATTATTGAATTAAAAATATCTCGTTCCTTCAATACGGAAATTCCAGTTTTATTACCAATAATTTCAATTAATATAATCCAATCGGGATTCTCTAATGAAACTTTATTGCGAAGTTTATTTGCAATAGCTGAAATAATATCTTTACTTCTTATTGGAGTATGTCTTTTTTCTACTGAGATTCTAAATGAATCATTTACTCTTATTTTATTCATTGAAAGGTTTTCTCCTTCTATTTCGATTTTTTTAAGATCTGTATAGAGAATTTTCTCGAGAGGTATAACTCTTAATATATATCTAAATTGCCATGGTTCCTCTGTCAGTAATTCCTTGAATTTTGTTATTAATTCGAATGGATTTAAATTAGCTAATGCAAGAATTATACCTGATACATTTTGGATTTCTATCATTTGTGCATCGATCCTCAAGCGTTGAAGAATTACATTTAATTCATCAACTGCATCATACTCTCTATGTCTGTAAGTAGTAACCAATAAATTAAAATTCATTATTTTTATTGATATAAAATTTCGTAAATAGTTTCCGATTTTATTACTCCCTCTCTCACTATTTTGATATTTGAAGTAGACGCATCAACTATTGTGGAACCTTTTAGAGAAAAGGGATTATTAGGTTTCTTCTCGGTTCCCATGACTATTGCATCGTATCCAATCAGTGGAGATTTCATTACTTCCTTAGCATACAAACATGATTTTTCATTTGAGATATTAGCACTGGTGCCAACTAAATAATTACAATATTTTAATATACCTAATGTTTCTAGGTTGTTCGGGATTCTCATACCAATTGTTTGGTGACCAGCTGTAATTATTTTCGGAATATCGTAATCTTTTAAAGTCCCTATGATTGTTAAAGGACCAGGCCAAAAAGAATTAGCTAATTTTCTTACATTTTCATTTAAAACCATTATTTTTTCTGCATGCCTAAAGTCAAAAGTTAGAATAGGTAGAGCTTTATTAAGTAAACGTTTTTTCATTCTAAAAATTTTTCCTACTGCTTCTTTGTTATAGGGGTCACAACCTAACCCATAAATGGTATCCGTAGGATATACAATTATTCCCCCTTTCATAATTATCTCTTTACATTTGATCAAATCCTGTTCTTTTTTACCATCTAATATTATCATTTTATCTAACGTTTATTGAGTATTAACGAGACTTTAATTAGATATTTAATTATTAACAGATCCTTTTAGTTTATGAATTATTCGTTCAATTTCTGAAATAATGTTGTCTGATTTATTGGGATCACTCTGTATTGTGCCTCCTGCAGCAAATTTATGACCTCCTCCATCAATTAAATTTAAAGCAATTGCAT
>DAIPKY010000282.1:0-2026 GCA_036769505.1 Nitrososphaeraceae archaeon | reverse complement strand
TTTTAGAAAAGATATTAGCAGCAGAATCAACACCACTTCCTTGAGCTCCACCAATCAACCAAGTAATCTCATTTACAAATTTATCTTTCATTCTATAATTTAGAAGGTGCTTTTATCTAATAAATATCTTAAAAATAGACTTTATCCACCACCAGTAACAGCGTCATATAAACAACATTCACAAGAATTAGTTTCTCCACAATATGGACATACACACATACATATTTCTATGGGATTTCCACAATAATCACATGAAGGTTCATTATCCCCAATAGGTTTTTTGACTGCTGTGGTATTCATTTTTTAATATAATCATATACCTTCTTATAAATAATTATTTATATAAGAATTTAATTTCATTATTTGATAATTATGAAAAGATTTATTTTTATTATTTAATAAGTAAATATTATGTCTAATGAAGAACTGGAAACTGAATTTGAAGAGGACTTGAAAGAAAGTTACGATGAATTTGAAATTATAGATAATTTGGATGAGGAATAATAGATTAAATATACTATTATTTGATATAAAAATCTATAATATTTAGCTATTTCACATAATTTCTAAAATCTATAAATAAAGTAACACAAGATAATATAAAATATGATTTCTGAAGGTTCAGAATATAATAAAATTTGCAATGCTATTTGTTCTGTTATAGCGAATCTAAAAGAAGAAGGAATAGATATAAATACTAAATTTGATAAGGAATCTGGATTTATTGGAATATATACATCTAATACCTCGATTTTAAAGAAAGCTAAAAATGGTTTAAACGAAATATTAGAGTTATCATACTCTACAGCAGAGCATCATCCTTATTGGAATATAATATATAATACTTCCGAAATAGCAAAAACCACATTAGATACTTGGAATGAAAATTTTAGTCTTGACCAGATACAAGAAATGCTTTGGAGAAATGATGAAATTAAAAATACTCTAAATAGACTAGAAAAATAAGATTCATCTTTTAGTTTGTTATTGGTAGTAATAATCATATAAATTTAATAATATTAAAAAATATAAAGAGTCGTTTAATGAAATGGCTTATAATTTTATTTGTAATTACTTTAGTTTTTTTAGTAATATTCAAATTTCTCTATTTTGGAGAATCCCTTCCAATTTTAAATTTGTCTAATAATTTAGGAGATAATTCTCCTACTTCCTTTTCTCTAAATGGTTCTATATTTTCTTTAATGTTCATTGGAGACGAAATTCATGTGAAGGATAATAATAATTTTTTAGATTTTTTAAATTTAGGCAAAGAAAAAGAAGAAGATGTAAATTTTGTAGATTTTCTAACAAATAGTTTAATTGATATTATCTCTAATGAAGACGATTCAAATTTTTCTTTAGAACAAGTACTTTCGAATTCAAATATTACAACATCTAATAATAATCCTAATAATTTAAAAAAACTACTTCTTTTTAATGGCAGTTGGAATTTAGATGTAAGAAATGGGAATATTGTATCATTTGATGCTAAAATATCTACAATAAATAAAGATGGAATGTCTCCACATATCTATGAAATTCTCAATCTAATAGTTCTAAATAGTAATATGCCTATTAAATTATCTAAAAATGATAGTACTATTATAGAAGGTAGAGCAGACATTATAACTCCTGATAATATTAAAAATATCGGTCTTTATTTAATTTTGCAAGAAAATTCAATAAGTATTATTTTAGATCCCAAAATATTAGGAAATGACTATAATGGACAACCTATTTATGGATTAACTAATTATATGAAAAATTAGTATATTTAACCACCAATTATTTGTCCAATATGGTTACTGTTTAACTTACATATTATTTCATACTAACCAAACCTATAATAGATGCTTTTTAATAATTTAAATAATGACAATTTCTCTTGTTGCAACAGAGGAAGAGCGTAACGGCATCAAATTTAAGAATTTACATGATGAACAATTAGTTCAAGGAACTACATTAGTAAAGCGAGGTTTTGCTCATATGCAAAAACATGGTGTTATTATGGATGTTACTACTGTAG
>DAIPKY010000088.1:0-6125 GCA_036769505.1 Nitrososphaeraceae archaeon | reverse complement strand
TATTCAAAACTTGAAATGAAAATAGTATTACTTTTTTGAATAGTGATAGATAAGAGTTTTGTTGCTCATTATTTTAAAGTTTTTATTAATAGTAAAATGAAAATTATTAAAATTTTATTTTAATAGTAATTAAATGAACAAATGGGTTCTGAGGACTTTGAATTCTCATTACAACAGGGTTAGGTAACATAATAGATAAAGTTTTTGTTATTAAAGTACAATTATCATTTTTTTTTAGATAATTTATTAAAGAAATTTAAAAATTACTATTCAATACTTTTGAAATTAATGTTTGATACAATAGTATTTCAAAAGAATATATCAATAGATGGAATAGAAGTAAGGAATTTTTTGTCATTTACATGTCTTGAAAATATTATGAACAATGATTCTTGTTTATTATTCTTTAAATTTGATAATGCCCATTCATAAACAGAAGTATGGTCAAAATGGTTATTATTGTTATGAAATGAAAGTTCTAATATTGCCTCAATTATATCTACGAATGATTTCGCTATATCCTCTTTAGATGTATGTTTATTAATTATTTGTTGAAATTTGTTTATTATTTCTTCTCTCATCTCATGAACTGAGTGAAATTTTGCCCATGCAATATGAAAATTATTATCTACTGAGCCTTGCGTGGAAATATCCCATGATATATTTATATCATTTCCTATCTTAGACTCAAGAAGACTAATTCTTGCATATTTATGATCATTAGAATCATCAGGTCCGTATCCATAGCATAAATAATCTTGATTTGGAAGGAAATCCTTCTCTTCTATTATTTGATTTAATTGCTCAATAAGTAAATATGTATCTTCTTTATGTATAGTTTCAATAGCCCATTTTTTATGAATAATATAATTAGGAATATTGGCAAATCTGTCATAATCATAAGTTAATTTTACAAGTTCTAATAGAACGGTAGTATATGTATCAGCTCTCTTATCGTCAGATGTGATATTATTAATTAATTGTGAAAGTTTACTTTTAAGTTTACTTCGTAATTCAAAATGAGTATGGAATTGTGACCATTCAATATGATCAGCAATATATATACTATTTTGTATATCTGACTCAAAGAAAATATTATTTATTTTGGCTAACTGTGCTAATACAACAGAAATATGAGCATATTTTCGATCATTTCTATCATCTATACTATTGGCATAAAGAGTAGGATTTTTCTCTTCTTCATCACTAGTGATTATAGCTGACATTTGTATTACTTGATAAGGATTCCAAGTAGACAAAGTAAAGTATATTTTTGTATAACGATATTTTATGCCTGTAGAATAAGGAGTTATTTGATATGGACCATAAACTGATCCTCTATCGGAAAGTCTATTACGTCCTTTATCATAAATGTTATCGTTTCTTGGACTATGAATAAATTTACCATAACCGTCTTGTGGATCAAAGATTATCTTTGGAGATGACCAATCACCCCATGGAGTGTCAGCTAAGCGAATTACAATTCCTTTCGTATTACAATGATCGCAATTATAAAGCATAATCCACTTATTAAGGTAGTAATTCCATCTAACTGATAATTCTCCTATACATTCTGCTTTAAATAATGGCTTAGCTTCTTCTTCGTTAATTTTCCATAAAACTTTTTTTGAATTAGATGATTCAAAGCCTGCAAAGTATCTTATTGAAGATTTATTTGTAATTTCATTTAAAGGCACATGTGCTAAAAATATATCACTTTTACGATGCACACTACTTCCCCAAATCAATAATCCTTTGCCACTATTAGTGGGAAGTCCCTTTATTGTTTCATTATCTATAACTTCACAGGAAATATGAATGAATTTACTAGTAGACAGTGTATAAAGTGATTTACCAAAATATACTCCATTATCGCTAGATTTTGCCAATACTGTTCTAGTAGGTACTAACCCATCAGGCTGTAAATCAGTAGTAAAAAATATAAACATATGTTTATTTAGACTTGTTCCTTCTATAGGATGTTCACCAGTTAATTGAACAATGTCGTCTACATGAGGAGAATCTGAGTTAAATGTAAGGGTAATTCCATTATATGCTCTATCACTTGTTGTATAAGCTATAGCATCTAAATCAGTGAGTTCTTCATTAAAATCTTCACCAGGAAAAGCTGATGCCGGAAGTCCTGTATCGGGATCTCGTCTATTAGTATCGCCAAACAAAAAGTAAAGTCGTCCATTATGAATAAAAGATACTCCTAAATCTGTTCCATAGATTCCAAAACGTTTACCAGTTTTATTTAGAGTCTCTTTACCAGTCTCTCTATCAATATCACCAGTTAACTGAATTACTTTAATCGTGCCTGATAATTTTGGAGGTGAGGGATTCCCATTACATAGCGGATTATTATAAATTTTTATCATTATATTTTAATTGTATTATTTCGATCCTTCTTATCTTTTGTTGAACATGTAATTTTTCTTAAACTAAAGTATTATTGCTAAAAGGTTAGGGCTTCGATTTCTCATTACAACAGGGTTCGGTAACATAATATTAAGATTTTATTTTGATAAACCTATATTAGAATGTAAATCTGATATTATGATTAATGTTATGATACTCAAATGAGGAATCTTTTTTCTTTATAATACAATAAAAAAGAGAAATGAAATAACAAAATGAAATAACAAATATATCAAATTACACTTTTCGTAATCTTTACAAGTTCTAATCTTTCATCTTCTGTATTTTCTATATTTGCTTTTTCTATTGTGGCCAATAATAATTTTTATACAACATTGTTAATAAAAAGTTGAGAAATGGTCTATAGAGAATAAAAATATGATAATAGAATCTAATACAATTAAGAGATATTTATAAAAGATATTTTCTTACTAATATTGTAGGCAAACAATAATGGCATTATATATAGTGAGAGCAAAACCTAAAATGATCTGTCTGGTCTTAGGAAAGAATTGAATTCTGGTGAAATCGTAAGACTTAGACCATTTGGAAAAACACTACAATATGGCTTAGATAATGCAAAAATTGATCCCAAAGATGGCTACGCTTTATGGATAGAAGAAGATTATTGTACTCCTCCATTAGCTATGGAAAGAGAAAGTGTTCTTGATAGATATTTTGAGGATATAACAGTTCAACTTATTACCTCAGAAAAAGAAGGATAAGATAAAATTGCCAATATTCCTGGACTTTGGACTAAATAGAATGAAAACAGGAATTAAAAAGAAAACTATACTTAAATCTTATATTATTGTTAAATGGAACTTTAGATTTACAAATGGTTGATGTTATATGGGCTCGGAGGGCTTCAAGCTTGACATGTAGTTGGGATCTGCTTTTTAAAAATTTAAACTTTAACTTTTGAAACTAAATGTAACTATTTCGAAAAATTTTTTTATTATATTTTTATTCATTTTTGATAGATTATATAAGTCAGTCAAATGATAACGTTCAGATTATGGCAGATAAAATCCGATTACTTCTCAAAGATGGTCCCCAACCAGTAGTCTCTCATTATATAGGAAAATTCTACCTCCAAATAGTTTCCTTCAACTCTAATGGTTCTCTTTTTATATTCCAAATAGAGTCTTGAAATATTTTTTGGATTTGCCATAATTCTATTATTCTTTTCCAATTTAGAGATTCAAAATTTTTGTATATTGCTTTAAGTAGCTTCTTAATATTAAGCTAGTTTATCCATATAAAACATGAATTGTATCTATTTTCTCTATAATAATCTCATAAGATATGTGTTATTATATCCATGGATGATGGCTCAAAAAATTACTATAATCTTTATTACATACCAATTGGTATATTTTAAAATGAATAAAAAAGATAACTTTTCATTTCATTTTTCTTTTTCTAGGACATTAATATTTTTTATGATTATTTTTGCAATATTAATAGTTGTGAGCTCATTATCATTAAACATAAATCATATCGCAATAGCACAACAACAACAACCACCTTTTATTGAAGATATATCTTTTGATATTGATAATGTTACCTTTTCACATCATATGGCATCTGTGAATGGTATTCAAATGCATTATGTAATTGGCGGTAAAGGAGACCCAATAGTCTTGTTACATGGTTGGCCGCAAACATGGTATTCATGGAGACACATAATGCCAGCTTTAGCTAAAAATTATACTGTCATAGTACCTGATCTTAGAGGGTTAGGTGATTCTTCAAAACCGCCTAATGGATATGATGGTAAGACTACTGCAGAAGATATATATCAATTAGTATCTCAATTGGGATTCAAACAAATCTTTTTGATAGGACATGATATAGGAGCACAGACAGCTTATTCCTATACAGCAGTTCATCCTAACAATGTACGCAAACTAGTGATAATGGAACTTACTTTCCCAGGTTATATGCCACCATCTGTTGGGGGTACTGGACGTTGGTGGGTTTCTTTTCATCAGACACCTGACATACCAGAAATTCTCGTACAAGGTAAAGAGCAGGAATATCTAACTTGGTTTTATAAAGGGCTTGCATACAATCCCTCAGCTATTACCCAAGCCGACATAGACGAATTTGTCAGTCACTATTCTGATCCAGGTGGTATGCGAGCTGGCTTTGAGTATTATAGAGCTTTTCCACAGGATGCAAAAGACAACATTGAATTAGCAGCCACAGCCAAGCTTACAATGCCATTACTTGTCCTATCTGGTGATATATATCCAGCTTTAGGAGGAGACATTCCTGGGAGCATGACATTAAACTCTATACAATCTCTGGCTTTAGCTACAAATGTGCAAAGTGTAATAGTTCCATATTCAGGACACTGGATTCCAGAAGAACGACCAGATTTCTTACTAGACCAACTTTCAAAATTTTTTGGAAATAGTAACAATGATAGTAAATAAAGTAACTTATAAGATAATTCAATTTTTCTTTGACACTCGGGTTCACTTACAAAAGCAATAAAGATGGGTGGGAGTAAAATCGTCCATGTAGTAGGGTCCTACTGTCGGGTATTTAGCTTTTATTATTATAATCATATTGTTAAATTGTTTTTTGAAAATAAATTAGGTAGTAGTTGACTCTTTAACCTTACCAAAAAACAGTTTTACTCTTTTTGTATATATCAAAATTCTTTATGATACTGTTCTTTTGAATCTTTATTCATAGTGAACTACATATTTTTATTTTGTTTAGAGTTAAATTAATAAATGATCTAAAAATAATATTGTTAATATATCAAATAAACCAGATGTATTAGAAAAAAAATTGACATCTGAATAAATGAAAGATTTTAATTTAAAAGAAACTACAAATATTTAGAAATGTTCTAATTTTTTACACTGTTCGATAACATCAGAAAATGTAATTAGAGGTACTATTTTTAATGCATTACTTTTACCTACATTTGTTGCAAAGAATGATTGTATTAAATGAGCATCATTAGCTTCAACGACCCATAAAAAAGTGTGTTCTAAACCTGAGTGATATTGGTTAATTATTTTTATGTTTTGTTTACTTGCTTCCTCAACTATTTTAGGACCATGTTCTAATACTAATTTTCGAGTTTCAGCGTTATTCAACGGACATGCTTCTGTAGTGTGACTTCCATAGATTCCATATAAGCCCATAGTTATTAAAATGGATTAAAGTTTATAAATATTGTTTGGTTTGTTGTTTGCCTTTTAAATATTCATAAAAATCCATTATAGCTCAGATTTGACTTGTTATCCAATTTCTTAACTTTTTCCAAAGTATCTTTGAGTTTTGTGGATATTTCTTCGTTAGAGAATCTCCAACATAATCTTCCAATTGCTAGTATACGAGCCCAATTGGTTAGCGGTCTTGGAGATGTGTGTGTGAATTGATTTTGACACAATTTTGTAGTTCAGATAAAATTTTTTTATATCTAGATATCTACTTTTTATATAGTTCTATATTCAATCTAGTGGATAGGTTAACGTAGTTTACTTTGCTTATTATACCATGGGGTTAATATTAAAAAAAATGTATAATAATCAAACTATTAGTGTAACCAAAAATTATTATGACAAACACAATTGTAAATTTGCATTCTGTGAGTCGTGTTATTGGTTTGCTACTATATTAATAAACAAATTCAATAATGGTAATCGATGTTATATTTGTAATAAAAAAGATATTCA
>DAIPKY010000281.1:0-2033 GCA_036769505.1 Nitrososphaeraceae archaeon | reverse complement strand
AGTAGTAGTAGTAGTAGTAGGAAGAAGATCTGAAGGAGAAGAAGGAGAAGGAGATACAGAACTATTAGATCTATTATTAATGGCTAATGAAGATAAAATTGAAAGATAGATAGAATATAAATATTCAAAGGTTGAAAAGCAGGAGAGATCCTCAATAAATCTTATAAGTTGAACGGCTTTTAGTTGAGTCAAAGATTCAGTTTTATTTAAATTTCTGATTTCGATTGCTTTTTTCCATTCTTCTTCAAAAATTTTCATATAAGAAAATCCTAGTATATCAATGGATGGAAATAATGCCGCCTTACCATTTCCTCCATCTATATTTATTATATTACCTGAATCCAGTATAATAATATTTGAAGAAACGTTTCCAACCTTTATCAAAATTTCATTTGGTAAAAATGATAAATCTTCACTGTTGATACATTGATTTGAGATTAAAAGTTTGATCTTTACTCCCTTGGTAATTGCTTTAATTAATAAAGATTTACATTGAGAAATCAATCTTAAACCCCAAATGTCAAGAATTGCTATAATACTGGTTCGAGAATTTTCTATTAAGGTGGATAATTTTTGAAAAGTAGATTTTGGATCTAATATAAAATATCTTTTTTCTTCCAGACCTTTCAAATAATTGCTTTTCTCATTAATCTTTTGCAATTTATCAATAACTTTTTTCATATTCATCAAGCGGTTTTCTTGTATTATTAGACTCTCTTCAAAAGCTTCTGTTGGATTTATTGCACTACATATTAGAGGTTTTTGTTGAGAAATTACAGATAAGCCTTTTTTTTCTAATTTTTTTAAGGTGAGATAAATTTTTGTTCTTGGTAAATGAGAATAATACGCTATTTCACTAGCTGAGAGAGAACCCTTACCTATCATCGTTAAATAAGCCCGAGCTTCATATTGTGAGAGACCAAATTCTTCTAAATTTCCAATTAGGTCATTATTTTCAATACCGATATTATTGACACATCTAATAGTATCATCAACATCATCACTATTATTATTATTATTATTGTTATTATTGTTATTATTTTGAATGCTGTTGCTGCTGCTGCTGCTGGTATCGTCGTCGTGTGAGAAATAATGTGTTTTCGTTCCTGAATCCTTTTTATTATTTTTTAAATTCTTAAATAGGGGATCTTTAAAGGCATAGTCCTCGTCTTGGATGTGTCTCTGATTCATTACTATTGACTTAAGATAATATATAAAATAAAATACCTTTGTCAATTAGATTATGTCAAAACAAAAAAAATACTGAGCTAAAAATTAGAATTGTAACTTTGGACTATTGTTACTATAGTTACTGCCAAACATTGAACATGACGATATTATATATACATATACTAAAAGAAAAGATGAGCAAGTTTTATGCAAGAAAATGATAATTCCGAAATCCTGAAGAATAATTCTTCTGTGAGGGTAACAGCAACAGCAGCATTATATAAAGATATAAAAATGGATAATTTTAATTTAAATTCATCATTAAATTCACAAACTGATATTAAGAATTGTCATAGTTCTCAATCGTCGTCATCATCATCATCATCACGGGAGAGTGATAATGAATTTCATTTAATTAAATATAGTATACCGTTAAGACCAAAGATAAAACAAATACAATACAGGATTAGCAATGAAATAATAAAGCTTCAAAATATATTCAATGACTTAAAAACTCAAGATGATGATTTAATAAAGAAATTAATTATTTCTCTAAAAGAGAACAACATTCAATATTCATTGTTAATTTCTTCAGAATTAAATGGTAATAGAAAATCAATAAGAGCTATATGGACTTCCAAAATTGTTTTAGATACTTTGCATAATCAAATTTGTAATATCTCTAGTTTTAAAGATCTAGTTGAGAATCTTACCCCGTCATTGACAGTATTGAAAAGTATTAGATCATTATTAATTTCCCATATTAGGGAATCTGACCACGAGTTTAAGAATATATCAGATTTACTATGTGATGTTCTTTTTAATGCAGGCCAATTAGGAGGATATTTGATCAATTTTAAAAT
>DAIPKY010000087.1:0-6161 GCA_036769505.1 Nitrososphaeraceae archaeon | reverse complement strand
TCGATTTATAGATACAGGTCCATGTTATGGTTATATCACTTTTTTCCTAGAGGTGTAATCATATGACAGGCACGATAGATTATTTCTCTACTTCCACCAATAAATAATATCCTATGATAACTTCAGCAAGCAATATTTCTTATAGCATCATCAAATCTTTATTTAGAATAATTACAATTTACTTTTATTGGTATCAGGAAAATATTTCAATAAAGGAGTCAAGGCATTAGATGAACCAAATTTAGGACATGTAGTTAGAGAAACACCAGATAAAATTGTGATATTTGGTGGAAAAAATAAGAGATATGATATACCTATTTCAGAAATTCAACAGGTTGGCGCCAATGTTCTTATTGGACATAACTTGTCAGAGATTGAAAGTAAATATAGTTTTGATCGTAGTGATCCACTTCCAACTAGCCGAAAAGATCCTTGGAAATCGGATAATCAAACGGATTTGGGGACTTATGAAGGCAAATATCCAAATTCACTATTTAATAAAGGAGTAAGAACAGAAAATGAAGATCATGTTGGACACGTAATGAAAGAAACAGATGATAAAATCGTAGTTTTTGGATACGGAGATGAGAGATTTGATATTCCTAAATCTGAGATAATTGCAGTAGGAAGGAATGTTATTGTAAAAAAGAACTTTCCAGAATTATTTTCATTTAAGGTAGATATGAATTCACCATTACCAACTGGAGAACCCATAGAAAAAATAGATGAAGAGGCATATCCCGAATATTACCATGGTCCCAGAGATGATAAAGAAGAAAGTAAACAGCAGGATTTCATGTATCCAAAATAAAATCCAAAATAAAACTAAACTTGTCTAAATTATCTTTTGCAAAAGAATTACATCTTTCTTCTATAGTAAGATCCGGTTCTAAATTAATATGATTAAAGAAAATTCTTAATCTTCTCAAATAGTAATCTCTTGTTACTCTTGATCTAATTGCATATACAAATAGTGAATATGCGTTAGATTTCTCACAAGTTTGTTCTTCTATTATTTTCATTTATTTCTTGGTTCAGCTTATTTTTTTTTGAGTGAATCCAATTTGAGAACTATTATCACAATGGGACCAGTTAATTTCAAGAATATATTTTAAAAAAATATTTAAAAAAAAAGGTTACGAAATCAATTGGGTAGTATATTATTCCATGAATTAATTAAAGTAATGAGGGACAAGAATATTTTAAAAATGTTTGATATGTACTATTTTTATAAATAAGAATTGAAATTATACTTATTTAAAAATTAATATCATGTCGAATGAATTGCTAATTTAAATCAATAACGTTATTATCTATTTCTTATTGATTCTACTTCGTTCTAAGTGTAGATAAATCTTACTTCCTTCACCATGATATCTATGTATTACAACTATATGATTGCTGCTTTGGCTTTTTCATTAATAGAATAATCTTTCAAAAGCAATTCACATAGTATTAGAATTGTCATTATTCCATAGAGGAAAATTTCGAGATGGCTTCCAAAAGCGAATCGATATGCTGATGACATAGTTACTACAAATAGATGAGATTTAAAAAAAATCAACCTTATGTATTATTATTTTTTTATGTTCTTCTGATAATACACCTGAACCCGATATGGGTCATCCCTGTATCGATCATCTGTGCTTGTCGAGCAGCAGGTCGGTATCGTAAACAATAATTCGGAGCGCAGATATGCGAACCGCCTTTCACTACTTTTCTTGGGATCTTAAACTGTGGTTGCCTCGGATCATAACTGTATTCTGGTGATGTTACTCTTGGATTGACAGAAGTTGTGCAGCAAGTTTTGACCTTATTAGCAGATTCATCTAAATGTGGGACATACCAGTCCGATGTCCATTCCCAAACATTACCTACCATATCAAACAAACCGTAACCATTTGGATCAAATGAACCAACAGGAGAAGTGCCTTCATATTTATCTATTAATAAATTCTGGTAAGGGAATTCTCCCTGCCAGGTATTGGCCATTGGTTTGGTAAGCTGTGTATCTTCATTTCCCCAGGTAAAATCCATTCCATCTAATCCACCTCTTGCTGCAAACTCCCATTCTGCTTCCGTGGGCAATTCTTTTCCTGCCCATTTCGCATAAGCTTCTGCATCTTCATAAGCTATCTGAACAACCGGATGATCATCCAATCCAATAATACTGCTGCCAGGTCCATTTGGATTTTTCCAGCCGGCGCCCTTCATCCATTGCCACCAGTTTTCATAGTTTTTCAGATCGACTGGTTTATTCCTTTTTTTAAAAACCATGGAACCTGGAACAAGATTTTCTTCGGGGACAGCAGGAAAATCAGCCGGATTCAACGGTCTTTCTGCTATCGTAATATGATCAGTTGCTGAAACAAAATCACTAAATTCTTTATTAGTCACTGGGCATTGATCCATCCAGAAACTGTCCACTGTAACTTTATGCACTGGTTTTTCTTCAGAGTAAAATTTATTGGAACCCATCATAAAACTTCCACCAGCTATAAACACCATATTTTCCTGGTGGAGCATTTTTCTTTCTTTATTGATTTCTTCTGTTGTGTCTAACATGTTCAATAGGCTTTGTTGTTATTAATGACTTGCAGTAGCTTCAGACATCTTCGCCATTGCATCATCTATCGTGAATGTGTTTGGCTTTTGGATGGCTGGAAACTCCTTAAAGGTTTCTGCAAACTTCCCTGCTGCATACTGTGCTAAGTATATAAAATAAGCGTTGTGAACCATCCATTCCCAGTACGAATTCGAAGTGATATCTGCGAATTCGTATGGATCGGTGCGGAGGTTGAAAATCTTTGGGATACGAAGGGAGGTGAAAGGCTCAGCCCATACTTGCATGGTTCCCTTGCAACGCTGTTCCATGAATACGAGCTTCCAATTATCAAAACGTATGCCAAGCACATCACCATCGTCACTGAAATAGAAATAGATATTGCGGGGACTTTGTGTTACTTCACCAGTCAGGTAGGGCAGCAGGTTAAAACCATCGATATGATTCTTATAGGTTCGTCTGATGGCATTGTATCCCTTCTTCAGTTTCTCCACTACTTCTATATCACCTGCCATAGCTAGGAAGGTTGGCAGCCAGTCATGGTGCTGAACGATGCCATTTGAAATGGAACCTGCCTTGATCTTTCCCGGCCAGCGCACAAGCAACGGAACACGGAATGCCCCTTCCCAATTGGTATTCTTTTCGCTACGGAATGGGGTCGTGGCTCCATCAGGCCAGGTATTCCTGTGCGGTCCGTTATCAGTGGAATACAGGACAAAGGTATCTTGGTCAATTTCAAGCTCGTCAAGCAGATCAAGCATTTGTCCAACATTTTTATCATGGTCGATCATCGTGTCATGATATGTAGACTGCCAGCGACCTGCCTGCCCTTTGCTGGATGCTTTGGTATGCGTAATAAAGTGCATATGGGTCGTATTTAGCCATACAAAAAATGGTTTTTCATCTTTATGCTGTCGTTGAATAAAATCTTTGGCTGCAGAAACAAATTCATCATCGCAGGATTCCATCCGTTTTGAGGTCAGAGGTCCTGTATCCTCAATTTTTTGCTTGCCAACTTTACCCCATCGAGGCATTTCTGTAGGATCATCCGTGTCTGTGGCCCAGGAATGGATCACACCACGCGGACCAAATGTTTCAAAGAATTGTGGAAATTCTTTTTTTGAAGGATAATTGTCCATTTCAGGCTCTTCCTCTGCGTTGAGATGATAAAGATTGCCAAAGAACTCATCGAATCCATGATTGGTGGGCAACATATGGTTGAGATCGCCCAAATGATTCTTCCCGAATTGTCCTGTAGCATAACCTTCTTCCTTTAACAATGCGGCGATAGTCACTATCTTTTCATTCATCCCTACAGGTGCGCCAGGCATGCCTACTTTGGACAAACCGGTGCGGTAAACGCTTTGTCCTGTAATGAAGGAAGAGCGACCGGCTGTACAGGACTGTTCGCCATAAGCGTCTGTAAACATCATGCCTTCTTTTGCAATACGGTCAATGTTGGGAGTTTGGTAACCCATCAATCCGTGAGAATAACAACTGAGATTGGTGATTCCAATGTCATCACCCCAAATAACAAGAATATTAGGTTGTTTTTGTTTTGGTTTTTCCAATTTTCTTTACCTTTTACCTTTACCAATTATGTTACTTAAGATTACCTAATTGGTAATTGCCTACAAGTATAGCAAGTTTGGGAGCTCATCTACTTTAGGAGTTTTAATAGTTCTCAAAGTTTCTGTTTTTTCTATAATAAAATTCGAAAATATAAAAGCACAAATAACTACTAGTTCAAGTGATCAAGATATTATTTAAAGAATTCAAAACAGATTCTCCTTATAGTTAGATACGATAAATACTATTATTTATTTGTATTATAAAAAATATAATTAATTTAAATTAACTAAATCTTTGGATCAATATAAGCGTCTATATGTCATTAAATTATTGTAAAATAATAACAATATATCATACTAAACCGAAGAAAACATAATGTACTATTTCTTTTGATAGTACATTGAGTAAGTTACTGTCCACAATAACGGCTAAATTGGCATTAAAAAAATCTGGAATAAAAACATCAAAGATGGGATGGTTTTGGCTATTTCAAATAATTTTGACAATAATAGCTACAAGATTTATTGATAAAGGTATTGATTTCTTGATTGATATAGCTAATAATCGCTGGGAACCAGGAACATATTTAGAAGGAGTTACTGGCTTTTTGGCTATAATTGGAGCAACTATATTTGCCATAATACTTATTCTCATGTTTAAAGGTAAAATAAATGATGGCCAACCAAAAGATAAAGAAAAAATAGATGATAATATTATAGAAGTAATTAATGAAAAAATTATCGATATTGATTCAAAAATAGGACTAGCAAAAGAAGAATTAGATATTGTATTAGACTCTAATAAATATTTCAAAGATGGTAGTGACATATTAAAAAGATGTATAAATACTAATACAATAAGTAAAATTCGAATATTAGTAGGCTTGTCTGTAGACTATAATGGTCCTAGAGATAACAAACACCAAACTTCAAATATAGATATTAATGAGAATTCATTATTTCAATCATTATTACAGATAATAAAAGACTTAAAAACAGAAAAAAATAAAAAAATTGAGATAAGAATGGTAAATTTCTCTTTATTTCAATCCATGATAATTATAGACCCCTTATCGATAGAACGTGGACAGATATACTTTGAGCATATATTTTTTCCAACAAAGGAAAAAGCATACAGAAATATTTTAATAATCTTAAAAAGGTCAAAAAATACAGATAAAGAAAATATCTTTGATATTACATATGAACTCTTTCTAAATCAGTGGAATAAAGGAATTCTAATCCAATAAGACAAAAATTTAATTATAACTATAAGTTACTATCTTTATGAATTTTAACCAGCATTTGTTTTATATTGTATTATTTGGTATAATTACTTTATTCTTATCATCATCAATAAATAACTTTGCCGATGTTAAAGCAGAAGATCAAAATGAACCTCTTCCTTCATGGAAAGAAGGTATCATAAAACAAAAAATAATTGCTTTTGTACAAAATGTAACAAATCCTGAAAATACTGATTATTATATTCCTCCTGAAGATAGAATTGTAGTTTTTGATAATGATGGAACTTTATGGTCAGAAAAACCAATACCATTTCAAGGTTATTTTTCTATTGATAGAGTTCCTACTGTAGTTGCTAAAAATCCAGATCTAAAGAACATATTACCATTCAAAGAAATTCTGGCAAAGAATATTACTGCATTAAAAGATATGACAGAAAAAGAGGCAATGGATCTGATTGTTACAACGCATTCAAATATATCAGAAATTGAGTTTGATAATCTTGTTAAGAAATGGGCTCAAAATGCCACTCATCCGGAAACAAAAAGACTCTTTGTAGATATGGTATATCAACCAATGTTGGAACTTCTGCATTTTCTAAAGACAAACCAATTTAAAGAATTTATTGTTTCTGGTGGAGGAGTAGACTTTATGCGAGAAGCGCTTTCCTCAATATATAAAATTCCCAAAGATCAAATAATAGGAAGCAGTCTAAAATACAAGTTTGTAGACAAAATCAACAATACAAATAACGATATTAACAACAACAAATCATTTATTTT
>DAIPKY010000280.1:0-2040 GCA_036769505.1 Nitrososphaeraceae archaeon | reverse complement strand
TTACAGGTACTTTAAATGGTATGGAAATTCCAAGAAATACAATATTAATTGATGACTATTCTGACCAACAAAATAGAATTGTGCACATTGTAATTCCAAATTTTAAATTAAAAGAATTTACCAATCAGATAATAAAAAATGGAGGTAATCAATATGCCATTTTTGAAATAAAACAGATTAAATGAAATTTAAGCAATTTAATTTCCTCATATTTAAAATTAGAATTTAGGTTTAAAACATCAAAACTATCATTTGTTATTTAATAAAATAATAATATTAATAATATTACTTTCTTTAGCTGCAGGAGTAAATCCCAGTATATCAAAAGAAATATGATTTAACATAGTAGAGAAACTAATATCTATCATGATGATTATTTAAATAAAAATGAAATCTCTTAGGGTAATTAGTTTGATAATACCTCTTATAGCTATTAGCGGAATAATGACTTTTACTATAGACGATATAAATATAAATCAAATTTTTGGACAAACAAATGATTCTGATAATAAGATAGGTTCCCAAAATTCTACAGATACTTTTGATATGAAGGGAGCAATCAGTTCTTTGGTATTTATGTCAGATAATACGAGTAGTAGTTGGAATGTACCAGATACTAAAAAATTTGTTTTATCTGGAGACTGGAACCTTGCTGCTAATAGTGGAAAAATAACAAATCTCTATGCAAAATTTACAAAAGTACTTGCTGATGGAACAAGATGGCATACTCATGAATTTATTAATTTCAAAATCAATGATAGTAAAATAATGTTAGATCCAGAAAAGAATTTATCAGTTTCTGGTATTGCTGACGTTAAACTAAATAATCAAATTCCTTATAATAATACCAATATCAATATCACAATTTCTAAAGGTGATACAATAAAGTTTAAGCTAGATAATGAAGATACTGGCAATCATTTTTTCAATCAATCAATACATGGAATTGTAAAATCAATAATTGGTAAAGAAGGAAATAAA
Organism: Nitrososphaeraceae archaeon; assembly: GCA_036769505.1. Taxonomy (GTDB): domain Archaea; phylum Thermoproteota; class Nitrososphaeria; order Nitrososphaerales; family Nitrososphaeraceae; genus TH1177. The sequence goes on along the minus strand of DAIPKY010000280.1, from coordinate 1,059 downwards.
ATAAAATAAAATTCTTCTTATTTTTAGAGAAATTAAAATTAAAATCAAATAACTCTATTAATCGAATTTATATAATTACAAATAATTATCTGCATTATTTTTTAATCTCCATCTCAATAATTTTTTATTAATTATAATTATGATATTTTTATTGAATGTATAGTTATTGAACACCGAAGTATAACTATTCAACTTCTTTATATTTTTTCATGTATTTTTATCGAACAGCTGCCTTTTTTATCATTACAATTGTTAAAGTTGATACAGCAATTAAAATAACAATTGTAATAATAATATTAAATAAGTGTTCATTCTCGTTTTGCTCACCTGGAGCATTTGAAAATGGATTTAGTAGAGATGGAGGAGATTGATGAGGTACAAATACACTAAATGATGCGAGTAAAATTGTATTATTAGTATTTATCCTTGTTAAAACTTGATGTGTACCATCATCAGGGAATAAATATTTTACAGAAAAATCACCGTCAGGAGCAGTAATATTTTCAAATTTAAATAGTCTTTGATCCTTTGTAACAACTACTCTAGCATCAAAATCTTTTATATGCTGATCATTGGTTAAATTTTGAACGCTAAACTGCAATTGTGTAAAGGTATCAATTATAGGCTTGTCAGGTGAATAATCAAACTGAATTTTAATATTTTTTTGTCTATCTATCAATTCCTGAACATCGGGATCATTAATATGAGCATAAGAAGATAAAGTTACACTTGGACTTGACAATGCTACAATTCCTAAAAAAAATAAAAAGATAATTTGAATATGGAATTTTTGAATATTCAATCAAACATCCTATAGAATAGTATTTTAATAATACCATTTTAAATTTAACTCAAGATGTCGACTTATCTATTAGTTGGGATAATAATTATAAAATTTGATATTATTTTAATTAATTTATTTGGTTGGTAGTTTAAATTAATATTCATGTATGAATGATAAAATTCTTATTACATTTAAATTAGTCAAATTTAAACTATGTCTATTTTGAATTTTAAAAAAATATCTATTAAAATATTCCTAACATCTTTTGCAATAAC
>DAIPKY010000021.1:14865-18991 GCA_036769505.1 Nitrososphaeraceae archaeon | reverse complement strand
TATTATGTTAAATTTGAAGTACCAAAAGATTTGGTAAGTGCTATTTATGAAGCACTACGCATAGCAAAAGATAGTGGAAAAATAAGAAAAGGAACCAATGAAACTACCAAGGCTGTTGAAAGAGGTGTTAGCAAACTTGCTATTATTGCGGAAGACGTAGAACCTCCAGAAGTAGTTGCCCATCTGCCAATTATATGTGAAGAAAGAAATGCTCCATATGTCTTTGTACCAAGTAAACAAGAATTAGGAGAAGCTATGGGAATAAGTGTTGGTTCTGCAGCTGCATCTATTATTGATGCTGGTGAGTCTCAACATATTCTAGATGAAATAGTTAATACTACAAAAAATAAAAATACAAAATCTCCTAATCAATAATAATGTATATAGTGAGAGGTGTTATAATTAATGAGTAAAACAATAGAAGAGAAAGTTATACCTTCTGAAGTAATTCAAATCGTTGGTAGAACAGGTATTGCAGGAGAAGTAATTCAAGTGAGAGTAAGAGTTTTAGAAGGAAAAGATAAAGGCAGAATTCTAACAAGAAATGTAAAAGGCTCTGTTAGGATGAACGACGTATTGATGCTACGTGAGACTGAAAGAGAAGCGAGAAAAATAAAGTAATAACAGAAAAAAAATGAGGTTTAATTAAAAAAAATGAGTAAAACAGCTACTTCTTTGCGCAATTGTTTCTTTTGTGGACAACGTATTTCTTCTGCTACCGGAATCATGTTAGTCAAGAATGATGGATCCATTCAATGGACTTGTTCAAACAAATGCAAAAAAAATCTTCGCAAGTTAAAAAGGGATCCGCGAAAAATGAAATGGACTAATAAATACGTTAAGGGTGGAATCAAGGTCTCTAAATCATAACATAAATTCATAATATAGAGCGAGAGATGAGCGAGCAAACATTAATAGTTATAAAACCAGATGCCTTTGAACGCAAACTCACAGGGACCATTTTGTCACGTTTTGAGAACAAAGGATTGCTGATTAAAGAACTAAAATCATATGTTTTTACAAAAGAAAAAGCAGAAGAGTTTTATTCTGACCACCAAAATAAACCATTCTTCCATGAACTTGTGTCATTTATCTCTTCATCTACTGTTGTTGTATGTATTTTGGAGGGAGAAAATGCGATAAATGTTGTTAGACAGATGATTGGTTCTACTCGATCCTTTGAAGCCCAACCAGGCACAATTAGAGGAGATTATGGTCTTGGTATTACAAGTAACGTTATCCATGCCTCCGACTCTTATGAAAGTTTTATAAAAGAATCTAAAGTCATTTTTAAGTAGTAACAACGTGAATCTTCGACAGCCTGTAGTAGTTGTATTGGGTCATGTCGACTCTGGGAAAACTTCTTTATTAGATAAGATTAGAGGTACAGGAGTACAGGCACGAGAAGCGGGAGGTATTACGCAACATATTGGTGCAAGTTTTTTTCCGATAGAGACAATCAAAACAATAACTGGACCTTTGTATGCACGACTTGCTAAAACCGATGAGCAAATTCCTGGATTGTTATTTATTGATACCCCTGGCCATGAAGTATTTGCTAATCTTAGAAGTAGAGGAGGATCTGCAGCAGATATAGCAATAGTAGTTGCAGACGTAAACAAAGGGTTTGAGCCACAGACTATAGAAAGTATAGACATATTAAAAAAGAGAAAGGTTCCTTTTGTTGTAGCATTAAATAAAGTGGATATGGTTTCAGGCTGGAAAGGTATCAAAAAAAAGAGTGAAATAAGCCGGACACGGAAGGAAAATACCCTTAATTTAGGATTTATAACTGAAGAAATCAAGAAACAGGATTCTAACGTTCTCACTCTTTTAGATGAAAAAATTTATGGTGTAGTGGGATCATTGTCACGAATGGGATTTAATTCTGAGGCCTTTTGGCGAGTTAAAGAATTTGATAAAGAGTTAGCCATAGTGCCGATTAGTGCTGTTTCTGGAATTGGGATACCAGAGTTGATGGCTGTACTTGTCGGCTTAGCCCAACAGTATATGAAAAAACGGTTAGAAAGACGTTATGACTATGTGAGAGGCATCATTCTGGAAATCAATGAAGAACTTGGGTTAGGTCCTTCTGCTAATATGATACTATTAGATGGTACTATTAAGCAAGGGGATGTGATTATGGTTGCAAAGAGAGATGAAATAGTTGTAACTAAAGTTAAAGCTTTACTACTTCCAAAGCCCCTAGACGAAATGCGTGATCCACGTGATAAATTTAGGTCAGTAACGGAAGTAATCTCAGCAGCCGGTTTAAGAATAGTATCTCCTGATTTAGAAGGTGTATTGGCAGGAAGTCCATTGTATGTTCTAAGAAATAAAGACGAAGAAAAAGAAATTCAACATTTAATCGAGTCAGAGGTAAAAGGTACTTTTATTAATAATACTAATTCATTAGGAGTGATTCTGAGATGTGATACAATAGGTTCACTAGAAGCTATAATTGACATGTTGAAAAAAGAAAGTATATCCATTCAAACAGCTGATATTGGCCATATAACGAGAAGAGATGTTTTGGCAGCACATGCTGTTAAAGATAAAGATAGGTATCTTGGAGTAATATTAGGTTTTAATGTTAAAGTTCTGGATGATGCGAAAAAGGAAGCAGGAGAACGAGAAGTACACATTTTTAATGAAAAAGTAATTTATAACCTTGTAAGAAACTATACTGACTGGGTAAAATATCAGCAGGAACATGCTGATTCTATTATGTTTGAGGAAATTCCACCAATTTGTAAATTACAATTTCTAAAAGGATTTATATTTAGAAGAAATGACCCAGCTGTTTTCGGGGCAGAAATACTTATTGGAAAACTAAGACAAAAAAGTCATGTAATAAATGAAAATGGATCTAAGGTTGGAATCATTCATCAAATTCAAGATAAAGGAAAAAATATTGAAGAAGCAAGAAAAGGTATGCAGGTTGCCATATCTATAAGAGGTCCTACTATAGGGAGACAAATCAACGAGGGAGATTTTTTTTATACTGATCTCAATAGTAGACAGGCAAAGTTATTAATTGAAAAATTTGGGCATAGACTTAATGAAGAAGAAAAAGAAACATTTGAATTTATCTTAAATATAAAAAGAAAATCTGATCCAGCATATGGTTATCTCTGAGTTTATCTACACATCCTGTGAAAGATTTTGTACCTGCTTTGGTCTATGCGGATGTTAATTAAAAGTCAATAATATGGTCAAGATCCAATCAGTTTAAAACAAAAAACACGAAAATATCAATCAATCATTATATCCCATACAAAAATTATACCATCAAGAAAGAAAATTAGTATTATGAGATATATATAGAGAGATATATAGAGAGATAGAGATACATATAATTATTTAGTGGCAGCCGTAATGGCAAGAGGCAGAAAAATCATTTATTATTATAAATAAAATAAAATCAAGATTTATGGCATTTGTCCTATGAGATTTTCTAATCCCTTCTCTCCAACAGCTCCTACTGCCCGCTCTACTGGTTGGCCTTTATAAAATATTATAAAGGTTGGAATTGCATAGACATCATATTTAACAGCGATTGATTGCGAGTCATCTACATTGAGCCTTCCACAATCAATTTTTGAGGCATATTTTTTTGCCAATTTGTTAAAAACCGGTAACATAAATTTACATGGACCACACCATGTGGCCCAAAAGTCAACAAGTATAGGTTTATGGCTATCTATGAATTTTTCAAAGTTCTCTTCAGAAAGTTCTATTATCAAATCACCATCAAAATTGTTTGGATTGGGGGGCATATAGAGTTCATCATACCTTAACTTTATAAAATTATATAAAATTATTGGAAATAATAGAATTAGTATCCTCATAGATCTACCAAAAATCGTGCAATATAGTAACCGTCTTGGTTTCGTTTTATTTCCATTTCGTGATATGTTATAGATTTTACTTCTACTTTGTATTCATGTTTATGTAAATCAATTATATCTCCATTTCCAATACATTCTATTTTATAAATAGGATTATCTTCATTTGAATTAGATTTCTCGGCCTCCTGAAATAAATCCAAATCCTTTACTAAAAATTCTCTTTCCTTTAGGTTTGTTGTATTAATTTCTTTATTGTTAATAGTATTATTATTATT
>DAIPKY010000021.1:0-14765 GCA_036769505.1 Nitrososphaeraceae archaeon | reverse complement strand
TATTATTATTATTGTCATTGTCATTATTTGTCTTCATTATTATTTTTGAGAATGAAAAAGAATTAAATTTTTTAACAATTATCTTATCAATATAAATTGATAAAATAATTTTCTCTATCCAATCATAGAACAAACTTTTAAGATCGTGTCCGTGTGCTATGATCTTGATAGCATGATTTAATTCTACATTTGACATGTCGAACATAGCGTTTACTAATCCAAAAGCCGAATTTTCTAGTAATTCTTGAAAAGTATAACCATATGCTTCTACTATTAGATCTGTCATATGGTCTAGGTATTTGAATTTCTCTTCCATACTTAAGTAACGTGATTTAAACTAGATTATAAAAATAATGAAAAAACGCAAAATCTAAATTCGAAGATTTTTGAATTTTTATTATGAAGTTGGATTTACCAAGAGGAATGAGGGATGTACCTCAAGAAGATACTTTTTACCTCAATTATATTAGAGAAAAATTTTATGAAATTACCGTAAGCTATAATTTCCAAATTATTGAACCCTCTCCTATTGAATTATTGTCAACACTTGAAGCAAAAAGTGGTGAATCAATAATCAATGAAGTGTATAGTTTCAAGGATAAAGGTTCAAGGGATATCGCTTTACGTTATGACCTTACAATAGGGATAACAAGATTTGCTGTCTCAAAAAGAGATATGCGTATCCCTCTAAAATTAGCTAATTTCGGTGGAGTTTTCCGATACGACGAACCTCAAGCTGGTAGGTATAGATATTTTCATCAATGGGATGTTGAAATTTATGATAATTTTACTACTGATGCAGAAGCAGAAATTATTGACTTTGTTTCCCATTTTTTCGCCAAACTTAACCTTGAAACCATTATTGAGATAAGTGATAGAAGGATTCTTGAAGAATATATAAAACTACGGTACGGACTGGACGATGAAATCTTTGTAGGAAATCTTTTTAGAGCTATAGATAAAGTTCCAAAAAAAGGAATTAGTAAAGTTTGTACTGAATACAAGGACATTCTTAACGAAGAAATTCTTAAAGACCTTTTGGAAATTTCGTCTTTCAAAGGCGGGATTATGGATCTTATTTCTCATGAAAAGTTAAAGAATGTAAAAAGCATCAGGTATTTACAAGAGTTATTTTCCTCATTAGAATTGAGAGGTATTAAAAACATAAGAGTAAACCTCAGTATAGTGAGAGGATTAGACTATTATTCTGGCATTGTTTTTGAGGTATTTGACACATTGTCTAATGTTGGTTCTTTAGTAGGAGGTGGAAGATATGATAAACTTACTCATATATTTGGACGCCCTGATATTGGTGCTGCTGGTGCTGCTGGAGGAATTGAACGAATAATTTTAGCTTTACAATATCATAATAAACTTCCCAGAAAGATAAAAAAAATTATATACATTGCTAATAGCAATGAATCAGTCAGAAATTCAGCTCTTTCAATATTAAGTAGTTTAAGAGAGAAAGGTTATACAGTAGACTATGACTTATCTAATAGATCTCTTCGTAAACAACTTTATGATGCTTCAGCAAAGGGAGTGTATCTTACTATAATTGTTGCCCCAGAGGAAATTTCAAAGAACAACGTAATAATTAAAAATATGAATAGTGGGAAAGAGACAGTTGAAAAGTTAGAATCATTAGATAAAAAAATTTCTCAATTCCTATAGTTTTATCATACCAATACTTTTCATTTTTATGATTCCGCTACTTTTCTTTTGGTATACATTTCGTATCACAAGATCTGGAGGATCATAACTAATATAGAGATCCCCTTCTTCTAACTCATTTGTATTATAATTAATTTGGATATCTTTATCATTTATACCATGATAAAGGAGAATTTTTTTTGCTTTTTCCACTATTTCTTGGTCTGAAGTATTTGGAGCAAAGAATACCCTTTTAGAATACTCTATAACCATAATAAAATAATTTATAATTATTTACTAGTAATAAATGTAAATCTTGACAACTTATTGCTAATTTTTTTTAGTATTATTCACTAATGTCTTAAGTTGATTTTAAATCAAGTTCAATTTCCCTAGACTATCATTCTAAAGAGACAACAGCTAAATGTAAAAGTAAATTACAGACTAATTATCATAATCATGCTGTAACTTTCTCATGAATTAATCATAAAGTATATTTGTATAATATTAATACTCTTTTTTGGGATAAATTAGTGACAGATTCAATTCAACATGATATTGTTATTATTGGGTCCGGCCTAGCTGGCTTGAGAGCTGCAATTGCTGCAGCAGCATATGGGAAAGATAATATCAGTATAGGTGTTTTTTCCAAAGTTCAAGTAATGCGATCTCACTCCGTATCTGCTGAAGGGGGTACTGCAGCAGTTTTATTTGAAGATGAAGGAGATAATATCGAATCGCATATATATGATACAATTAAAGGAAGCGATTTTTTAGCTGATCAAGACGTAGCTGAAAGATTAGTTAAAACAATACCTCATGAAGTTTATCAATTAGATCATTGGGGTATGCCATGGTCCAGAAGAGATGATGGGCGTATAGGTCAGCGAAAATTTGGTGGCTATTCTTTTCCTCGTGCTACGTATGCTCAAGATAAAGTAGGTTTTTATGAAATGCAAACTCTCTATGATACATGTCAAAAGTATGATAATATTAATTTCTACAATGAATGGTACTGTACAAGTATACTTAAAGAGAACAATTTATTCTGTGGAGTAACAGCAATTGAAATGAAAAATGGAAACTTTGTCAAAATAAAATCCCCCGCTGGAATTATATGTACAGGGGGTGCAGGAAGAATTTATAGCTTTTCTACTTATGCTTATTCCTCTACACCCGACGGTATTGATATGGCATATCGTGCTGGATTAGCAATGAAAGATATGGAATTCGTTCAATTCCACCCCACTGGTATCTTACCGTCTGGGATTTTAATAACTGAAGGAGCGAGAGGAGAAGGTGGTTATCTCATTAATACCCAAAATGAGCGTTTTATGAAAAAATATGCTCCTGAAAAACTAGAGCTTGCTCCGAGAGATGTTGTGTCCAGGTCTATGATTAGGGAAATTCAAGAAGGAAAAGGCTTCAAACATGAGTCAGGTTATGATTGTTTAAAACTAGATTTAACTCATTTAGGAGATGAAAAAATTAAAGAAAAGCTAGGTGGAATCAGAGAAATTGGAATAAAGTTTTCAGGGATTGATGTAATTGACGAGCCTATTGAAATTAGGCCTGTTTGTCACTATATGATGGGCGGTATTCATACTGATATTGATGGAAAAACTGAGTTGGGAGGCTTATGGGCCGCAGGGGAAGCGGCATGTAATAGCACTCATGGAGCAAATAGGTTAGGAGCAAATTCAACATCAGAGTGTATTGTATGGGGTAGAATTACAGGAGAACAGGCGGCACAATTTGCATTAGATCGAAAAGGATCTACAATTGATATGTCTAATAATCAAGTCCTTTCTGAAGAAAAAAGAATTTATGATGGCATTTTTAGAGGAAGAGGCGAAGTCAATCCATACGAAGTGAGAAAAAAATTAACTGATACTATGGATGACAAAGCATATGTTTTTCGAACAGAAGAAGATCTAGTTGCTGGGTTAAAAAAAATAAGAGAGCTGAAAGCATCCACCTGGAAACATGTGGATGATAGATCAAAAGAATATAATACTAATTTTACTAATGTGATGGAGATTGATGCGATGCTGAGGACAGCGGAGGTAGTATTAATGGGGGCAATAAATAGAAAAGAGTCTAGAGGAGCACATGCCAGGCTTGATTATGCAAATAGAGATGATATAAATTATCTAAAGCACACATTAGCCTATTACAACTCTGAAAACGAACCAAAATTAGAATGGCATCCAGTTACATTTACAAGGTATGCTCCTGTGGAGAGGAAGTATTGAGATGACGTCTGCTGCTACATCTGCAAAACGGATTGATGATAACAACAGTAAAAATGACAGAACCAATAGAGAAGGGCTAAGAGGATGGCTTAATCCCATAATATATGGTTGGGAAAGAGTCTCTTATTGGTTTCAAAGATTAACAGGAATCTTTCTACTTGTTTATTTTATTGGTCATGTTTATGAAACTAGCTCATTGGTAAGTGGTCCTGATGCGTGGGCAGCAATGTTAGAGTTGACACAGACCATAGGAGGCCACCTATTTCTAATTCTTGTAATAGGAGCAAGTACTTTACATACAGTAAATGGAATACGATTAATCTTTACTCAATCTGGCCAAGGACTAGGCAAACCTGGTAGACCTGATTATCCATACGACCCGACATCTGTTAACAATAAGCAACGCTCAGGATTATGGATTGCGTTTATTTTAGCTGCTGTTGCGATGTTGTATGGAGCAAATGTGCTTTTTAGTGGAGAGTGAATAAATAAACAAATGACCTCGGATAGTATCAAAAATAATAGAAATAAAAATAAGAATCTGACTAAATGGTTTTCAAATATTCCTTTTTTAAGAGAAAGCCAAATAATGAAAATACACTATATTACTGGTGTAGGGGCATTATTCGTAGTTGCTATTCATATTATGATGAGGTTAATTATGCCATTTAATATGTCTCTAGAGTTTGAAAATGTTATATTAAATTATAAAAATATTTTTTATGCCTTATTGCTGGAATCTATTTTGATACTAATCGCCATACATGGCTTTAATGGTCTTAGAGTTATTTTAATAGAAATAAGACAAACTCAAATTTGGGAGCGAGCAGTAAATATATTAGTGATCGTTGCTATGATTGGAATAATTGCATATGGGACCCGAACGATAATCATTGCTAATGGATTTTCTTTGGGTTAATGATATGGATGAGCGTATAAGAAGATGATGAAAATATTTAAAAAAGATAAAACAAAAGAAATAAGGAACGAAAGACCGTTAGAAAGAGAAAGATTAAATAAATCAACTAGTAGCAGCAGCAGTAGCCACAACAACAACAATAATAATAATCAAAGCTTGAGGACATTACGTATTTTCAGGATTAATGCAGTAAAGAATCCTAATGATGTTCCTCATTTTGATGAATTTCAGGTTCCCGTAAAAAGATGGACTACTGTATTAGATGCATTATTAGATGCCAAAAGTTATCAGGACAGTAGCCTTGGAATTCGTTATTCCTGTAGGATGGCTTCTTGTGGCTCTTGTGGAATGAAAATCAACGGTATTCCCAGGCTAGCATGTTATACAAAGATTTCAGATCTTGATACAAATACAATTACTTGTGAACCTCTTCCTAATTTTCCATACATTCGTGATCTAGTTACTGATTTTTCCAAGTTTTTTGATCATCATCGTAGTGTCATGCCATTTATACAAAATAAAAAAGCCGATATACCAGATGTCAATGAACTTTCAGAATATCAGCAGAGTCCACAAGATCTTGATAAATTCCTTCAATTTTCATACTGTATAAAATGTGGTTTATGTTATTCTGCATGTCCCACTGTTGCCACCGATCTCAAATTTCCAGGACCGCAAGCATTATCACAAGCATATAGATATTTTGCGGATTCTCGTGATTCGGACAAGTCAAATAGATTGAAGGTAATTGATACCAGTCACGGAATATGGAGATGTCATTTTGCAGGTTCGTGCAGCAATGTTTGTCCTAAAGGGGTAGATCCGGCATTGGGTATACAGCTTCTGCGCAGTCATCTATTAGGAATTTCCAATAGCGAAAAGAAAATTGCAAAACTTCAAGATAGATCAAATAATAATAATTATAATAATTTTTATAGCGAAGAATTAGAAGAAGAAGAAGAAGAAGAAGAAAAATAACGATCAAGAAATAATATTAATAATATCATCACAATATACACACACAAAAAAAAACAATACATATAATAAATAAAAAAAGAGAGTATTATTCTATAGTTTTTTGACGTTTTCAAACTACAATGATTGTTATATTATTTGGCTTTTAATCTAGTAACTACTATTGTAGATTTCTTGAAAAAGAGATTTTATATATAGACTAGACTTAGTGAGAAAAGTTATAATAAATATATTCAGATAGCATTCAAGTAGTTAGATATATACACACACACACACAAAACACGCACACAGACACTCACACATATATGTAACTTTTAATCTTGTTGTTTGCTTTCTTGAGGCTGCTGCTGCTGTTCTCTAGAATCTTGTTGGTTTTCCACTTCTTCTTCTTCTTCTTCTTCTTTAGAAGGCAGTTTGCTTTCATTTACTTGCTTATTTATAGCTTCAGCCATAAAATGATTGCTTACATTAATTTTTACGTTTTCAATTCCTTCTATTTTATAAATATTATCTCTGACATCTTGAGCAATTTTAAAACCAAATACGGCGGGACAAAATGGACTTGTCAAATGTAAATCTACATTTACATCTTTTGCTTCAATATCTACTTTATCGATCAATTCTAATTCCATAATCGATACCCCTATTTCAGGATCTACAATTTTAGATAATTCATCAAAAATTAGCCTACGAGTTTGTTGTATATCTTGGGACATTATATAAAATAATAATTAAAAACCATATTTAACTATTTATTGAGTCGCTATTTACTAATTTTTAGAAACAGTCACTACGGTTCGATTTGAAGAATATGTAAAGAATAAATGAATATATTATATCTTTTTGCAATTTATTATGATTGATATTTGTATCGCTCGAGACAAAAAGAAAATTTAGATAAAGATGTATTAAATTTTCTTTCTTCCCTTCATGAAGATATTAATATACTTAATTATGATATTTTGGGAACTCAAGCTCATTGTCTAATGTTAAACAAAATTGGAATTCTTACGTCTGATGAATTATCTAAAATTCTTTCATCTTTAAGTAAAATAAAACATGAATCAAAAAATAATGGGATAATAAAAAATCTACCTTCAAATGATGATGAATTGTCTCTTTCAGAAGATATTCATGAACTAATCGAAACCCTAGTTATTCAAGAAATTGGAATCGATATAGGTGGTAAAATGCATACTGGACGATCAAGAAATGATCAAGTTATATCGGATGTAAGAATGAAATTAAGAGATGATGTACTAGGTATTTGTGAATTAATTATTAATATTATTAAATCTCTTATTGGAAAATCCAAAGAACATACTAATACAATAATATCATGCTATACTCATTTACAACAAGCTCAAATAGGAACGGTTTCTCATTATCTTTTATCATATTCTTTTAATCTTTTACGAGATCTTGAAAGAGTAAGTTCCTCCTTTGACAAAATCAATTTATCACCACTTGGATCTTGTGCTATTGGTGGAACAGCAATACCAATAGATAGAAACTATACTGCTTCCCTTTTAGGATTTCAAGGATTATTGGATAATTCTATTGATGCTACAAGTTCAAGAGATTCAATGATAGAATACTTGTCTTATCTTTCAATCTTGATGAGTACGCTTAGCAGAATTGCTGAAGATTTTATATTATGGTCTACTTCTGAATTTAATTATATTGAATTATCAGACAGATATAGCTCGACATCTAGCGTTATGCCACAAAAGAAAAATCCTGATCCTCTTGAAATAATTAGATCTCGTACTTCAATTGTTATTGGAATGCTAATATCTTCACTCTCTATAGTAAAGAATCTTCCATCAGGGTATCATAGAGATTTACAGGACCTAAAACCACTTTTGTTCAACTCATCTACCATAGTTAAAGAGTCTTTACTTATAATGAAAGGTATTATTGATACATTTAAGGTAAACAAAAAAAATACTCTTCATTCTGCAAACAAAAGCTATGGTGTCTCTCTTGATGTAGCAGAGCAGATTGTAATCAAATACAATATTCCATTTAGAAAGGTACACAAATTAATTGGTACATTAGTACAACATGCTGTAAAAAATGAGAATCTTTCCTTAAGTCAGATTTCGAAGGATGATGTAAATAAAATATTAAAGTTAACACACATTCAAATAGATCTGGATGAATTAATGTTTATTCTTAAGGACACAACTCCTGAAAAATCAATATTATTCAGAAACTCTTATGGGTCACCAAACCCAATGCAACAAAAGGACATGGTACATTCAATAGAAAAATCACTTTACGTTTATTGTAAACTCCTATCACAAAGAAAAGAAATGTTATATGCTGCATTAGATAATTTAGAGAAGGTGATTATTTTAAATACCATTGTTGATAGTAAAAAAAATAATGGAATTTAAAAATTTCTATGTTCTTAGTATCTTTTTGTTTATATTATATAGTCATAAAATTATCCGTATAGTAATTAATATTTAATAGCCCGGCCCAGATTCGAACTGGGGTCAAAGGCTCCAAAGGCCTTTATGCTTGGCCGCTACAGTCGGCGGAAATAAATATTCCTCCACCGGGCTTCCGGGCATAATGTCGTGTAAATCACTAGGATTATAATGTTATGGATTAAAGAGAAATTTTTTGAATATTTCTATAGGATCTTCCATTTCTGATATGATTTTTTTTAATGACATATCCTGCAAGTTATTATTATTATTATTCTTATTATTATCTGGCTCAGAATTGTTACTAATAGAAATTTTGTTGTTTGCCGTTGCACTATGAGAAAGAATAGTTTTTATATATTTAGTTAAAGTAGATGAGTTTTTGACCTTTTTAATTAAACCCATTTTTCTAAGGTATTTTTCTACATAAAAATTAATCGGAGTTATGGAAATAACAGCTTTACCCATTAGGGCTGCTTCCGCACTCATTGTCCCACCAGCACCTATAAATAAATCTGCAATTTTTAGTAATAGATTCCCATTCGTAACAGTTTCTATTATTTTTGTTCCTTGATTTTTTTCAAATCTATACTTGTAAAAATCAACCTGATCGAGGTATCTTGCAAGAATTAAGATATTATATTCATCAGAGAACTTTTTAACGATCTCGTCTATTAACCCAATTGAACTCTTCAGATTTTTATCAGTAATGTACGATGCTTTTATCTCTTCTGGTCGAATTAACACAGTCTTTTTTGCGTTATCAATTTGTAATTTTTTTTTCATTTTTGTGATTTCTTCATTGCTATTGTATTGTAATTCTTTTTTTATCCAAACTATAGGATCAAGTGCTTTATATTGGGTTACTCTATCTTTTTCTAATCCGAGTTTTGTCCATTCTTGCAAAGGAATTACCCAAGGACAAAATAACCTATCAGCAAGTGGGACTGTTAGTTTAGCTACTGCAGTAGCATGGGGTGAATCATTGAATATATAATGTTTTATGCCTAGTCCAAACGCCACTCTTGCGGCTTCTGGAGATGAAAAGGATACAGTCAGATCTGGTTTGAAAGAATTAATCAAACTTGAGAGAAGAAAAGCCCTTTCAGTACTTGTATTTAGTTTTTCAAATTTGTTATCACCACCATGTTTACCTACTGTGTGAATATCTAATTTCTTTATCTTTGCTAATTCTTTAGCCTCTCTATATTCTCGTCCCGTGCATAGTATCTCATGATCATCTTCTTTCAGTGTCTCTACAAAATATTTGAAAAACATTATTTGCTTTGGAGTAAGTATATCAAACCAAATTCTCAATAATATAAATAGGTAGTAGTATCATTGAATATACTTTTCTTTTTTATTTAATGGGAACGATTGTCAAACCAATGACAAGACAATTAGAATCGAGACTTGTACTATATTATTATAATTAAAAGAATAAATAACTTTACTAAGGAGCTCTTTTCTATATCTGTTTGTTAAAGTGCCCTCTTCTCCAAATGTTGCTGTCTATGGATTAAGTACTGAAGGATATAACTTTGCTTCATCTATTGTATCTGCAGGGCACAAAGTCTCAATTATTGATGAGTCTTCCAAAATGGGAATTTTATTAAATAAAGATATTACTAGAACATATTCTACTGCATCGGATCTTATCGAAGATCAACCATTACTTGAAGCAGAATCTATGGATAACGTAATATCTACTGCGTCTTATCTCTTCTTCTTCCCTAAGATAAGAAAAATTGGTCACGAAGTTAAAATTGATATCTCTTCAAAATTCATAGATGCCATTAGACCTATTGATAAGAATACATCTATTGTCTATCCACTTCCAATGGGAATAGCAGGGAATGAAGAAAACATAGATATTTTAGAACACACAACAGGCATGACAGTTGGGGAGAATTTATATTACTATTATATGCCTCTTAGTTCTGGTCCTCTTCTGTCTACTACTACCATTCTAGGGAATTTCAACTCTAAGCGAGATGTTTTTTTGGAAGGAATGTTAAATAAATTCACTAATCAGGAAATAAATTTTGTAGATGTATTATCTGCCGAATTAGCTTATGTTTCTAGAATATTACGTCATTATTCCGGAATTGCAAGTGTATTAGAAGTTTGCAAATTTGCGACTGGGTATGGCGTAGATAATCGAATCGTAGATAATTTTCACAAAGATCTTTATTTAGATGATATAACTAACGGATTACATGATCTAAGAATAATTCAGTCTTCTTTACACGGTTCTAATCCACTGGTATACCTTGTTAATGGGACAATCAAAAGTATTGAAGGTTACACTAAAAATCTTATCGACAAAGTAAGATATGTTCTCAAAAAAAGAGATCTAAAAGCAAGTAAAACTAAGATTTCAATTTCCTGGACTTTAGATGTTAATGAGATGAGAGGAGATAAAATAGATGTATATACACTCTTAGAATCAAAGTTAAGAGATTATATAGGAGATGTGGAAAGAAGAGGAAACAATACACTTGACAATTATCCAAGTGATAAAACTACGATATATATTGCATGTTCTAAAATCGATTTTCATTTACTATCAAAAAATAATAGTGCGGAAACGATTATTGTTAAAGCAAATCCTTTTTGTGAAGTAGTATAATAATAAATATTGAAAATAATAACGTATAATATCAGTAATAATAAAATTTTTTACCTTATTATATTCTGCCGCCTTCTTTACTTGAAGTAGTATTTATAATTATTAAAGATCAAATTGGTGTTGTTTATTTGATGCTATAATCTACTTTGCTAACTTATAGCTTCTTCCCACATTGCCTTTTTCTCATTATATTCTTTTCTGGTAAATTTAATCCTAGCAGGATTACCTATAACTACCGTTTCAGCTGGAACATCTTTAGTTACTACAGCACCCATACCCACCACAGCATTCTTTCCAATAGTAACGCCAGGTTTTATTACAGCTCTGGCGGCGATTATTGCTCCATCCTCTACAGTAACTCCTATCATTTTTGGACTCAAAGGATATGGATCATTTGTGAACGTTGCACCAGGGGCAATGAACACATTGTTTCCTATTACTGTTAATGGTGGAATATACACAGAACCCTCAATTCTAGTATTATTTCCAATTTTAACATTATAATCTATGTGAGCAAGAGATCCAATCATTACATTGTCTCCTATTATGGTTTTATCACCAACATATGCAAAATGCCATATCTTTACATTTTTTCCAATTTGGGCTGTATTAGATACATAATTTTTTACCTTTTGAAATTTACTTTTGCTTGGACTATTATTAATTTTAATATTTTTTTTATTTTGTTGTTTTTTATTATTAGCCTGATTTTGATTTTTTTTTTTAATAGTTTTCATTTATGTATATATATGCTGTTTTATAAATAACCTATAAATGCCACGGATTGGAATTCGTTAAAATTTCTTCAGGGATACTATGTTTCCATTTTGTTAAAAATTGGAGATCTTTTTCTTTTTCTCGTAATTCATCGGGTAACATGATGGGAATTTCATCAATAATAGGATAAAAACGAGAACATTTTTTACAATATAATATTCCATCAATTACAATAATAAAAACATCCTCATTCTGTTTAATTTTGTCGTTTGCTTTGTTTTCTCCACCATTATTGTTATCGTTGTTTTTTTTTACAATAGGATTGTTCTCATTACGATTTAATGATTGGTGGTTCTCTTTTACCTTATCGTCTTCTTCTTTTTCTAATTCTTTCACATTTAACTCTATCAATTCCAAAGGATAGGTTTTATCTATTGGACATGCTAGTATATCAAGCATATTTTTTTTCAATATGTATCATCCCCCTTCTATAAATTAAGATAAATAGGAGAACCTGTATTACTCGATAAAAGTGCTGCTTCGGCAATCTTTGTCACATTAGTAGCTTCTTCTGGGGATACTTCTGGATGATCTCTTTTCCCTTCAATAACCTCTATAAAATTTCTTAATTCTAGTGAAAGAGGTTCAACTAAATTCACTCTCCTGGGAGTAGTTGTAGATAGAGAATCTTCTATAGTTATCTCCTGTTTAATAAAATCACCATTAATTATTGCATCAGTGCAAACTGAGCTAAAGTTTCTTACTTTTTTTGGGGTAATCCAATTTGAAGAAATTACTGCTACTCTATCTTTTCCAAATCCTAACATGATATTAGAAAAATCTTCAAAGGAGTGAAAAATCTTGCCTGCTCTTGCAAATACAACCTGTGGCTTGGTTCCAAAAAGGTATATTGCAGTATCTATATCATGAACTGCCGTGTCATAAATAATTCCCACATCCTTGATATGTAAGGGCATTCTATTTTCTCTATGAAATTCAATCATCAATAATTCTCCATAAATTTTTTCAGAAAGTATTCTTTTTACCTCTTGAACAGCAGGATTAAATCTTTCAATGTATCCGCATGTCAATGCTATTTTATTCTTTTTTGCTATTTGTGCCATTTCTTCGCATTCCTTGGATAAATAGGATAAAGGTTTTTCAACAAATACGTTGATTCCCTTTTCCATCAACTTTTTAGTAACGGAATAATGTGTCCTTGTCGGAGTACAAACTAGACATGCATCTAAACTTTCGGAATTGATCATATCATCCATTGCACTATAATAATTTACATTATAGCGGGTTGCCAAGTCTTTTGCTTTAGATTTATCCATATCGCATATTGATGTTAATACACCAAAATCATGAAGAACCCTTGAATGATTTTTTCCCCACCCGCCAACACCTATAATACCAATTTTCACAACATTAGCACCATTCTTTGACCCAGTTTTCTGTAGAGTTGATTCTTCGTGATTCATATCTTTTTCTTTAGGTAATTCCATTACGTTGTTGCCGCCGCCATTTATAATTTTAGAAGGAGGGGAGGAAGGAATATCTTCTACCATACCTCAGTAGTCCATCCTTTGTATTTCTCATTATTGTTGATAGAGGTCACTATTTCATTATATGTATTTCTTATTTTATTAGTTATTTCACCTTCTTTTCCATTCCCAATATTTTTGCCATCCACACTAATAACGCCAATGATCTCAGCCGCAGTTCCCGTCAAAAAAATCTCTTCTGCAATATAAAGTTCTGAGCGTAATATTGGTCTTTGAATAATAGTATAACCAAGATCTTCTGCAATTTGAATTACTGTGTCTCTTGTAATTCCTTCTAAAATAGATGAAGCCATATCTGGCGTAAATAGAGTTTTATTCTTAATAACAAAAATATTTTCTCCAGGAGCCTCACTTACATTTCCATTTTTGTCAAGCATAATAGCTTCATCATAACCATTTCTTTTGCATTCTTGTGTTGCCAATATAGAATTGAGATAATTCCCTCCCGATTTAGCAATGGGAGGCGTAGAAGAGTCGTGAATTCTTCTCCAGGATGAAACGCCTACTCTAATTCCTTCTGTATTGAAGTATTTTGCAAAAGGAAATACTAGGATTAGCGTGTGAGTTGGAGATTCATAATTTACGTTTAGATCTATACCGTGAACGCCTACAAATGAAAGTGGTCGAATATAACACGATTCTCTCATGTTCACTTTCCTTAATAGCTGTATTGTACTATCTACCAATTCATCTAGGGTATGATTAATTTTAATAGAATATATTGACGCGGAGCGAAATAGTCTTTCCATGTGCTCTTTTAGTTTAAAAATATGTAAATTGTTGTTTGATTTATATGCTCTAATTCCTTCAAAGATCGAAGTTCCATAATGTAATGCATGGGTATTTATTGGAATTAAAGCTTTTTCCCATTCAATAAATTTGCCGTCAAACCAAATGTAGTCTGCTCCCTTGTTCTTCATTTTAAGAAACGTATTTTTAAGAATTAATAAAACTTTTCTATAATTACTTAATTAAAAAAAACCTTTTTTAGGAAATTTTACTCCAACTACTTTTAAAGTTTCATCTTTTTTATTTGCAAAGTTTTCAACGACATTCCAATTATCTTCTATGATTTTGATTACAGGAATTGGAATCTTCTCTTTCCATTGAGAATTCTTTAGTTCTCCTTTATTCAGAGCTTGTGCATAAATATCTTCTTTAACCTGAGTGGCAGAAATAGGTAATCTTTTAGCTTTAATTGGGTTAAATCTATAGATCAATAAAGCATATCGTTCTAATCGGTCTCCGGTATATGATATAAATTTCTTTTCTCTAACGGACGTTAATACCTGTGTTCTAATTTTCCAGGAATAGGGGGAAAAAAGCGGAGGTAAATACTTGATAAAAGGAGCAAAAAATGTATAATTAGGGGAAACGATAACATTTTCTTCATTTGGAAAAACAGACTCTATCATTAATTTTCTAATCTCATAGGAAAATGGAAAGCTACGGGTATTCATCTCTTTTCCGTTTTGTAAAAATCGCACTGGAAAAACATATACAATATAATTTTTCTGCAAACTAAATATGATCTCTTGATGAGCTTTTGTAAATGGATTAAGATGAGCTAAATAAAGTGCAGCAAGTTTTTCCATAAGCCAACTATTA
>DAIPKY010000279.1:0-2052 GCA_036769505.1 Nitrososphaeraceae archaeon | reverse complement strand
ACATTAGATTAGAAGCAATTGTCTGGAATGATAAATTAACTATTTCATCAAACGTAATGTATTTCTCAGAAGAGCTCAAAAATCTTTTACTAGTTAACGAAAGTTATTGTGATGAACTAGATTTATTATTACATCAACAGGTTGCAAATTTTGTTTTTTTGTACAGCAATGATGAATTAACTAATTTAGCTGGTGTACGTATTTTTAAAGATATTTGGTCCGATTCTTTAACTAAAACATCATTTTTTGATACAATAATTGCAGTTCAACATAGTATCTACATAGTAAAGATAAAAGAAAGAGAATGGGCTAAACTAAAAGTATAACTTTATTTTGTAACTTATTATTTAACTTATTATAGATTCAAATTACAAATTTTTACCCTTATAATAAATACACATGCCCTGTTGATAATTAATATATATATTGTTTTGCGGGTTTATTTATGATAATTAGGTATCTACACTTAATGTGATAAATCAAAGGTCTTTGAGATTAATTCCTATACCACTGCTAAAAGTTATTTTTATTACGTTATATGTAATACTTACGATAGTAATTACTTTCTTAAATTCTGGAATTACTTTTGCTAAAGAGATCGAATTAATAAAGTTAAAGAATTAATAATCACATATTTATTTCATAATAGTTATAAAATTTATAGCTTGATAAATATCCCTATTACACAGAAATTTTTTCCTTTAATGTTTTGCATTAGATATTTATGATTATAAATTATGGTTTTTATACTCTTTATATATGTATAATGTCAATTCTATTTCTATAATATCATTAAGAAAGGTATAGTAACCGTGTGAAATGGATCTTCTATATAATAGATTATATTATCATATATGAATTATGAAGCTGGAATAAATAATTAATGGTTATATGATGTTTCAAAATAAAATGATAGGCAATTATACAGCAATTATTGAACTACAGAAGAAATTTGCTAAGAAGGTCATAACTTGTGATTATTTAAATAATATTGATACTGTTTGTGGTATAGATGTATCTTATAAGGATCGGAAAGCTTTTTGTTCTGCGGTTATAGTTAATAAAACCACATTAGAAATAGTTGAAATAAAACATGAAAAAAGTACAGTAGAATATCCATACATCCCAGGACTTTTTATGTTAAGAGAAGCAAAACCTTTACTAAAAACCTTAAGATTATTGAAAAACTCTTATAATGTCCTTCTAATTGATGGTCATGGAAACTTACATCCAAGAAAATGTGGATTGGCTTGCTATGTAGGCATAATAATTGACAAACCAACAATAGGTGTTGCTAAGAACTTATTATGTGGTTCCACATTAGAAAATAATTATATTGAATACAATAAAGAAATTCTAGGATATAGGATTAGAAAGAATAATAAAAAAGACATCTATGTCAGTATAGGACATAAAATTAGTCTAGAAACTGCAGTTAGCATCATAATAAACCTCACTAAAAAAAATGAATTTATTCCAGAACCTTTAAGAATAGCAGATACCAATTCTAAAAAATATAGTAATTTTAAATAGAACGAAACAACATTAAATTTATACAATTAATTAATTGTTATGATCAATACTGGTTATTATCTTATCCAATTAAATAGATACTACTTTATGTGGGATTAATAACTACAACGTTGCTAAGACATAAGTCTCAACTCTGATATTAGGATTAGCAATATTAATAATCCACTATTAGCTCTTGTAATCAATAAACATTATATAATTCTTAATTAACAAATATTATATAAAATATAATTAGTAAACTCACTATTAATAAAATAACATTATAACAACATAGAACTTAATTGTATAGGTTTAAGATATATGCTAATTGATTTAAATATAATTGGTAGGTATTGGATATCTTATAAAAAAATAGAATTTAGAAAATAAATTGTTATTTTCTTATTTTCACTATCTAGTATGGATGATAAGAATTGTATTCATAGTCTTCATAATCATTTGAACTCTCATAGGTATTTTCATTATTATATGCATCATCTCTATTGTATTCGTCATTACGTGGCTGTTCATTATAGTAAT
>DAIPKY010000278.1:0-2053 GCA_036769505.1 Nitrososphaeraceae archaeon | reverse complement strand
ACCAATGTCTAGCTATTCTGCTTATTTGGATTCATTTATAACTCAAACTGATATACTAAAGCGTCTTGATAACTTATTTAATATTTTATCTAATCCAACTATTACAAGCCTCCGCCTTGTGACTAATTTAAATAACTTTAGTGTGAAAAATGCCAAAAGAGCCCTTATGGCAGCTAACTTATTTGGAATTAACGTTGATCTTGTCATAATAAATAAGGTAGATGTTATGGATGAAGATAAAAGAATATTTTTAGAGAAAATTAAGTTAAACTTTTTTCCTTTGCCTTGTCGTCAAGCAATACGAATGGAAGAAGAACTCGAAGGTATTGAAATGTTGAGACAACATAATTATCATATTTTTGGAAGAGAGGATCCTTCTAATATTTTCTTTAATGAGAAAGTTTATTCTATTGAAGAAGATAAAGATTCTATTACTCTCAGATTCAAAATCCCTTTTGCTAATAATTCTCAGTTAGATATTCAAAAACAAAATGATGAGTTAATAATAACTTTAGAACATGATAGAGGAATTCTTGCCAATACTGTAACCTTACCTTTTGCTGCTATAACAATGAAAATTGCATCTAGTACAATTGTTAATGACCAATTAGTAGTCATACTAAAACGATAACTATAATAATATTGTTGGTGGTGGTGGCGATGACACTAATTTTTATATTTTACCAAAACCATTAATTCTAGATTGTGGGTAAATTTACTTTTAATAAGTTTACATGGGAATTAAATCAAATACTGAAAGGTAATTTAAATAATTCAAATTAAATATAAAAGTTTTAATCTCCAAATTCCTCTGGATATTAAATTAATTGAATTCTAGACATTTTAGTCATTCTACTTAATTTATTATTAAATAAGACCACTATGGCAGAGGATCAAATAACAAGTTTATATTTGACATGAAGACTACTACTATATCTATAATTTCCAACGATTAAAACAATATATTTATTATTTTCCTATCTAATAATTGATCTATGACAGTAAAATTAAATCATAAAATGGATTTTGAAAGGTTAACTATAGTCTTAATTTCTTTTTTGGCTATTTTACTCCTTGTAAGCACATTTCACAATACTATTTTTATTAGTGCTCAATTAGATTCTACTTATACGTTAAATAACACTATATTTGTTAGCGGATCGGCTACTGCCCATACAAAAACTGATAAAGTTATTATATCATTAGGTGTAGAGACAACAGATAAAACTGCTGAGAAAGCATTACTGTCAAATTCTAATTTGATGAATAAAGTTATGGGTGCACTAAACCAGTCTGGCGTCCAACAAAATGAAACGAGTACATCCGCATTTTCTATAAAACCTAATTATAATTATTCTAAGTATGGCGATAGAGGAAATTTAAGTGGTTTTACTGTATCAAATTCTATTCAGATTGAGAGTTCAAGTATTAATAATGTTTCACAATGGATAGATACGGCAGTTCAAGCTGGTGCCAATACCGTTAATGATGTTTACTTTAGCGTATCGGAAGAAAAGTTACAAAATATAAAAAATATGTTGCTAAAAGAGGCAGTTGCGAATGCAAAAACCAAAGCTGACATTGTTGCTGCGGCATCTGGATTAAATATAGATGGCATAAAATCTATAACGGTGGGGGAAATAGGTATTCCTCCTGTTCCTGGTCCATTATATTCCAAATCAGTTAGTTCTGATGAGGCATCTTCAACGCCGATTCTTGCAGGAGAACAACAAGTTTCTACAACAGTAAGTATAGTTTACATTTTGGTTAGTTAACCCTACTTCAATTTTTTAGAATACCTTTTTTTGTTTCTAACCATACCAGATTATTTTATAATTATTTCTTAGTACGTAATAATACTCAAATGACAATATTTTATACTACATGATTGTAATTTTTGTTATGCTATGTTATGTTTGAAAATTTTAAATGATTTTAATAAATCATTTTAATATTAATTTAAAAAAGTTTCAGGATAATATTATGCATTGATAAACATAATCCATCTAGTTCTACTATTGAAGAAAAAAGAGGAGGGTTAGAGATAAAGAGA
>DAIPKY010000086.1:0-6242 GCA_036769505.1 Nitrososphaeraceae archaeon | reverse complement strand
AACTTTTCCTCCTTCTGGTGTATCATATTCTTTGATTAGGTCTTTTGGTACTCTGTTTTCAATATTTTTAAACTGTTCTGAAAATATTCTTTCTGTTTCTTTTCTCATTTCATCAAATTCTCTAAACATGTCGTCAAAATTCCAACCACCAAAACCTCTTCCTTCACGTCTTCTACGTCCTCCACTACCTCCAAAGAATTGTCTAAAGAAATTATAAGGATCTATATCATTAGGAAAACTCATGTAATTAAAATACAGCCGTTTGTAATAAAGTTATATAAAATCAAATCTAGATTACACCTAACTAGTTTAGGCTAGGGTTACAATTAAAAAAAGAGAGATTTGTAATGCTAAACAATTATGGTACGAGTAAAGGATGTAGGAATTTATATACTCATCTTTAATAATAAATATTCTTCTATTGTTCGTTATCTATATTTTTTGAAATCCAGTATGATATAATATATTAACTCAAGTTGTGGTTATCAAATTAAATAAAAAATTAAGAATTTGTAGGTAATTCCTAATGTTCTATAGGTTAAACTCACAATTACAAAATTTGAATCCGATAATTATGATAAATT
Source organism: Nitrososphaeraceae archaeon (assembly GCA_036769505.1). Lineage (GTDB taxonomy): Archaea > Thermoproteota > Nitrososphaeria > Nitrososphaerales > Nitrososphaeraceae > TH1177. The sequence goes on along the minus strand of DAIPKY010000086.1, from coordinate 5,658 downwards.
ATGTTTTACTATCCATAACAATTGTCTATTAGGGGCATAACATTAGGCAAGTTCTTATACCGTAAAAATTAATATAATGATATGAATAACAATAATACATTCATAGTTGATGTGATAGGAATAAATCCAGTATCGCCATTAACGTCAGATTCAATTTTCAGGAGAGGAAAACAATAAAAATGGAAAAAATATTTTCAACGCTAAGATCATTCATTGATAATAATGGAAAGACCAAATTCTGCATTACTTGTGGTGGAATGGCTACACAAGAAGCATTATTTGACGTCGGAGACGGTGTTACTCTTATAGAAAAATATTGTGATACATGCGCAAAAAAAGAAGTACATTAATACTTTTTGCAACTTTTTATTAGAATTTAATTCTATTTTCTAGAATAATGTGTATATTATTCTACCGCTGTAAGTTTTTTTAATTGTTATTTATATTAATACATGACTACTAATTAATATTGAAAAGGTAAGAGATAGAATTGATACTGTAGACTGGCTATATTTCATTAAGATTAAAAGTTGACTCAAAATGTTGATTCTATTTTATTAGACAAATAGTTACAATCTCTTGTATAATTATATTTTATAGTGCGGTGTTTGTCCTTCTGAATACTTATGATTTTGATTATTCCTGATTCTAGTATGGGTGTAAATGAATGTTGATCTATACAGTAAAATGAGATGCAGTGAGCATAAATTATTATAATTCTAAAAATTCACTTTTTTAAGCCTATTTAATATCCATCTTGATTAAACTTGATATCAAACGATTTTAAAATAGTCCAACTAAATGTAATTAGAAATCCTGAAAAAAGATAATCAAAAAATATTAATGGTTGTATGAATTGTCTTTAGTGTTTTTAATGTTAAAGTAGTTTTGAATACTTTCATTATAATATTTTTGGACTAATTCTAGGGAGTTGTTAAAGTGTCTGTAGATCTTAACATACATTATTTATTCATCTGATTGCATCTTTTGTATTATCACTTCTTATAGTTCATGTTTTATGCACCAGCATATCATTCTCCAATAAAATTATTTCTAGATTTTTTATGTTCATTGAGTGTCTTCATAACCTTATTTGTTATATTTGAAAGATTAGAATTGACATTTTCTATCACATTTTCTATCTCTTGTCTTTGATGGTATAAAATTTTATCACGTTCATCTTTTATATTATAACTGCTATTTTTGTTTTTTACTATTTTCATTTTTATAATTTAATATATTAGTTACTATTCATTAGGACATTCTCGCATATAAGTAACAATAAAAATGGAAATTAATTGTAAGGTACGAATATTGTTATTGTATATTATTACAAGTCACGTATCTTAGCTTTTTATATATATTCTATGGAAAAAGAAAATTTTACATTCTAACTCTTTCACCAAATTAACAAACAACAAAAATCGATTATTAAATAATATATTAAATTTCGAATAGTACTTTATATCATCTGATTTCTATTGAATTTATATTGTTTTTATATTGGTTAACTAAATTATTTAGGAAGGCGATAAGAACATCAATGTTATATATTTTAATGAATACTTTCTAAAAATAATAAAAATTATTTTTATTGTTGTTAATCAGACCTTCCATTCCTAGACTTATCGAACCATAATTCATTAAACTTTATAATATTTTTTAGATATTCATCATATAAACTCGCCCAATTTGACATAATATGTTGCCAAAATACCGAATATATAATAAACGGATTAGATGAGAAATTACTTGTACTTTGTTGTTGTACTTTTTGTTCTTCTTTTTCTAACAGTATTTTAGGATTGATAGTTTCTTTATCAAATTCTGATTGAGGGACGATCTTTTGTTGGCTTATTTCATCTCTCTGAAAAAGATTGGGTTTTTCTATTTCATTTCTAGATTCTAATGTTGATATTGAACTAGTGGTAGTAGTGGGATTTACTTTGACGTCAGTTTCTACCTCTAGATTTTCTTTATTGTCTTTTAAAGGAACCCTAAATTCTGTCTGTGCTTCTACATTTACTCCTTCAGTCGGTATGGTAGTTACTGTTGTTATAGTAGCTTCTCTATCAGTCTCTGATTCTTTTGGGTTAACAATTATTTTTTCTTCTTTATCTATCATTCTGGTTTCATTAGGGGATTCAATCACATCAATTTCTAATTTCGAATCTTTTCCAATATCACTGCGTTCAGACTTATTTTGGCCTTGTTTAGGTATCAGGTCACTATTCTTTTCTTCCAAGTCCCTTTCTTTTACCCCTGTAAGTTCTCCCGCAGTTTGGGGACCTTCAATAACTACTTCTTTACCTGTCTCTATGACTTCCTTAACTGCTTCTCCAATAGTAGTTGGTATAGGATTGATTACCTCATTTTCATTCTTGGTCATAATATTAGGACTATTTGATGAATCCGTTTTATCATCTAAATTTTTCTTCTTGGGTTGTTGATATCCACGAGGAAATGTCATAACTATAGTATAGTATATCGGTTTCATAAACCTTTATTCTGTTACATTTTTGCAGTAGTTTGCAAACATAAGAATGTAACTTATCGATAAATTTTTTATTGATGATTCTAAAATACTCAAAGATGAATATATCAAAAGTTAAGTTAATAAGATAAAGATTTAATTAAATTTATTTAAATAATAAGAATTATCCAGTATAGATAAGCATAAATACAAATTCTATTATACTAAAACACAGATAGTATAGCTTATAGAAAGACAGTGTTAAAAGATAGAGAAATTTCTTCTATTTAATTTTAATTAAAAAGGAGAATGTACCAACAAATAGGTCAGAAGTGTATGAGTTACAATTTATTTTTTTAATCTGAAAAAATTTTATAAGCAGTCTCAATTTAGTCGTCTTCACTCTACTGATTACTTTTTCTATCGTCTACATACTATCTGTTATAGGTCAATTTGATTGACAAGTTTCCACCAGTTAGTTAAATTTATTCTCCTAAGCAATGATAATAAAAAATTAAGAGAAAATATCTACTTTATTTAGACAAGATTAGCACCTAACTTTTCCCATTCTTCTTCATCTTTCACTTCATCTTCTAACAGGTCTTCAAAAATTTCCTTAGTGACAATATCTGACTCTATATTTTTCACTTAGCTCGTTATAAGAATCTATAGCACATGCTTCTGCTTCCAAAACATCTTGAACAACTTGTTTTAAATTAGCAGGATCTGATGGTGGTTCTTTATACCCACATTTCGCTGTAGCAATAAGTTTATCAAATTGCATAACAGGTGTACCACCTAATTGTATTATTCTATTTGCTAATATTTCACCGTGCATTAATTCATCTGCTGATTGTTGTAATAGTACAGCTTTTAAGGTATCTGCATCCATACCTCGAATCCATTGAGCTGTCAACCAATACTGATAATGTGCAAGCCATTCATCTACATAAGCCTTATTAAGATCAGATGTTATTTCTTGAATATTTGTTTTAACTATTTCTTTGGCTGTTTGACCCATTTGTATAATAAATATTAACATATTAGTTAAGGATTTATCAGTTTTCCTTAGCAGATATGAATTTCTTACATTACTTTCTCTAAAGCTAGTAGAGAAATGAGTTATGAAATTTTTTATTATTTTTACATTACCCTAAGATTAAGATCTTCACTTTTCATCAAATACAGGTTATTCTAATTTAGTTAGAAAACAAGTTTAATTTAATCACCTTTTAATAATTGACTGAAGTGTCATTTTTTTTGTACAAAATATATTTATATCAATAACAAAAAGGTAATTATTCTTTTGTTATTATTAGAAGATTCTATTACATCCAACATTCAAAATATAAGGATTGTTTACAGTGAGATTTATTCAATATTAGTGTATCTCTTTTCCTATATTATATTTCGTATTTATAAAAGAGGGTTTAATATATTTTATTTATTTCTAATGAAAACTTATGATTAAGTGTGAAGTAGAGGTGATTGTTCATTTTTCTCATTATTTTTTCATATATTATAAGATTGAAGAATATAGTAACGAATAATTTATAATATCTTTGTTATTGAAATAAATTGTAAATATGTATTACTAAATATTATTGCTCACTACTTAATACTTTTGTTCCATGTTATATGTCTAACTACCCATACTAAATACTCTATGTTACTATATTTATAAAAAAATTATAAAAGAAATTAATAGATATTATAAAGGTTATAAAAGTGTCTAATAAGTCTCATTATAAAAAACCTATAAGGAAATCAAAGTTAAAGGAAAAAGATACCCTTACCTTTAATGTAATATAATAGAACTAATGAGAAAATAAATAGCCAATAGTTATCATGTTTATATTATTAAATTGTTATTGTTAACTTAAAAAGAAACTTACTCATTATAGCCGATAATTTTTCGGCGCCGAAAAATTGAGTTACTTCTAATAAATTGTAATTGTGTGCTAAATTGTTTATCTATTCATTCCCAATAAAATATCTTACAAAACAAATATGGTGAAATTTCTATTTTTTTAGTTATAAATAATAAAATGTTATATTTATAATATGTCGTATATCTAGCCTTATTAATTATATGTAATTGCTCATTGTTCTCTGTAAGGAAAAACACGCATTAGGCAAATATATTTTTATAAAATGAAAACGTTATCTAATTCATGAATTTCAATATAATCACTTTTGCCCATATATTGCATTTGAATTTTATATTTTACAGAATTACTATTAGTGGAGACATGACATAATGAAAAATTTTTCTTCTAAAGGCATTAGATTTTCTGGAGACTCCATAAAAAGTTGTGTAGGCTTTATTGATTTGGTAGATTCGACTAAAAATACCATTACAATGGAGGGTTTAGATTATATCAGAAGATACTATTCTACATTTATAAATTCAGTATCCACTATCGTGAAAAGTAGTAATGGAAGAGTTGTTAAAAATATTGGTGACTGTTTGCTATTTTATTTCCCTAAAACTTCAAATGATAAAAACGAAAATTCATTTAGAGATGTTATTGAATGTGCTTTGAAAATTTTAGATACACGTTATAGTCTTAATGATGAGTTGTCTAAACAACATTTACCACCATTCAACTTTAGATTAGTATAGATTATGGTGTAGTAAATTTGGCTTTAGTTGGTGATTATAGTCAAATAGATTTATTTGGATCAACCTTGAATCTTTGTTCGAAAATAAATTCATCATACTTGTCTATTCCGAATGAAATCATTATTGAAGATAATTTTTATAGAATTTTAAAATCTTTTTCTTCTATTGTTGAGGATTTCAATTTTTCGAATAATGGTATATATAAAATTACAGAAAGTACTGAATATCCTACGTATAATATTAAAATAAAAAGTTATTCATCTTCATCATCGCTTATTACTAGAAATGTTAATGATACAAGAACATTAAGTCCTTCCATCTTTGAGAATTCTTTAGATAAAAGTTATTATATTGATAGCAAAGGAACAGGTTTTCTTTCACATAAAAAAAATAACAATAACAAAAGAATAATTTTAGTCGATGATGAAAAGGATATACTTTTCACATATAGAGCCTTTTTACAAGATTACAATTATGAAGTAACTGCTTTTACCGATCCTTCAATAGCACTTAATTATATTAGAGATCATAGTAACTTCAATGATTTACTAGTCATACT
>DAIPKY010000085.1:0-6242 GCA_036769505.1 Nitrososphaeraceae archaeon | reverse complement strand
GGAGCAATAATTCGTAGTTTTTGTGGATTCAAAGAAAATATCGCAAAATCTTTTGCCTCACCTTTTGATTCAATAGTTATTTGAGATTGATATGAAGGTATAACTTCTTTTACCAATGGAAGTGAACTTAATCTTTTTGCTACTGCTGAATTGAGGGTAATTTTTGCAACAGGAGGAGGTGCTGCATTATTACCTCCTCCAGGACCGGTTCCTCCATTTTGTGTTTGCGGTGCAGGATTTATAAACATAATATTCCCGGCAAGATTGCTTGTTTGTTTATTAAAAAATTCGCTAAAGCCAGCACCCATTCCACTAACGGCAATCATAAGACTACTACCAACCATTACCATTACAATTGTCAGCAAGGATTTTGTTTTTCTCTCTTTAATGGCATCAAGTGATAAGAGTATTATTTCTTTAAAATCCATTTCGAATTTCTTTATCCTTTATTTATTGTATTAAGGTAAAAACATAATAATAACTTTTATTTTTTATTAATTGCTTTTTAACCCCTTTCATCTTTTTTGTCACCTAAAAAATCCTTCATATCATTATCTTGATACTTTAAAGATTCATACAATTTTGATTTTTTGTTTTTTCTCTTTTTGATAGCAAAAAAAACAAATATTATTGTAACAACGATCAAAATGGATAAAATAAAAATAACAATTATCATAGTCATAAAATTAGATAGAGTAAAACCTAAAATACTATTACTACTACTATTGTCACTTCTGTTAGTCTGATCCATCTCTAAAGATTTGTAATATACCGTTTCGCTTAAAACCAAATCATGTTCTGTTCGTAAATCATCTTTATAATTTATTTTTAACTTTGTCATATATTTGCCATTTTCTGTATTGGATTTAATATCAATGGGAATACTAAAAGGTAGTGGCGAATTCTCTGTAAGATCTCCAAGATATTGAGGTGGTGGTAAACTTTGCAAGGGTAGTTGTTTTACCAAATTTCCACTCTGGAAAGTATCTGTATTTGTCGTAAGTTTGGATGAAACTTTATTATTATTAATGGTCTCTATAGTAGTAAAAAGTGCTACGGTATTGCCCTCATTTAACAAATTTCCAACTAAATTTAAAATTCCTCCTATATTTTCAATAGCTACGTCGTAAGTCCTTATCGTTATTTGTCCTTGAATGTAAGCTCCTATAGAAAGCGAATCTTTTTTAGACTTTCCTCCTGAAATATATTCAGCATCTAATATAAAAGAAATAGGTTTACTTATTATTTCTTCTGATGAAAAGATCTGTGTTGATAATTCTCTTTCTGAGAATGGTTCTATAGAATTTAATGTCCATCTTGTGTCTCCAAGGAGTTTAACAGAATCTGATTCAGATTTCAGAGAAAAAACTACATTTTTTAATTCTTCGTTTCCATTATTGGAAACAATTATTTTGGCACTTTCCACCATCCCAGCTCGGAGCATGAGTGTATCCTTTTTCGTAGCATTAGAAGCTATTCTATCATTACTATTATTAGTAATATTTGTATATAAGAGATTTCTTGCTTCATCTATGCTTAAAACAGATTCTGGAGGATTAGGAGATATTATTAATCCTACGGATGTTTCTAAATTTTTTTTGGTACCATAAGGATCATTATAATCTATCTTTAATTTCATATTTTGAATAGTTCCACCAGAAGAATAATCAGGATATATAATTGGAGTAATTAAGGCAGTATTATTCGCTAAAATTCTCTCTACATTAAATGTAGTAGCTTGAATATCAGGGGATCTATCATATGATTCTTTTTGTGATGTTTGGTTTGTTAAAATATTTCGAGTAGTGTTAATAGAAGTATTTGAGCTAGTATAATTACTATTACCAGGATAATTTTGAATATTATTATTATAATTATTAGTTTCAGAATTATTATAAAGTATTGGATTGTCATTAATAATACTTTTCTCATTATTTTTATGATCTTGATTACCTATTGTTGTAGTTCCTCCAGAAATATTGGTAATGGTAACAATTACTCCATTTGCATCTGCAGATCCTTTGTTGTATAATAAAATTGGTAAATAATTTGGTGTGTTAGTAATTAAATTTTGTTTCTGTAATATTACATCTAGAATTACTTTACCTGACAGACGGAAAGGTACATTGATATTTGACACAATTTGTCCAGTTTCAAGAACTTTTGAATAAGTTATTTTCATAGATCCGTAATAAGGGCCAACCTTTGTATTATTCAAGACTCCAAAAGTAAAATAAAGCGGAAAACTCTCTCCAGGTTTTACAATTGAATTGTAGCTTGCAACAGAAATGTTTTCTGATTTTACATTATTTTCACCTCTTATAGCTTTAAAGCCTTCTGGTAATGTTAAATCTCCTGTTATTCCAGTAATCTCGGATCTTCCAGTATTGACCAATACTACTGCAAGAGTTGATGGGCCCTCTCCTGGACCAACTTCAACCTTTACGGAATTACTCTCTCCTTGAGATTGGGATGGGGTTATAGGTTTATTTGTCCAGTATGCTTCCAGAAATGAGGGACTTCTATCGTCAAGTGGTTCCCTTTGACCATAACTATTAGCCAGGATTAAAAAATTAGGATTTATAAAAATTACCAAAAAAAATAACAAAAATAATATAGAAGAAAATAGAATGAAAAAAGTAAATGTCATAATTTATTGTCTTCATTTCATCTACTCGCAAATATCTAATATTAAGGTTTTTCGATTTTTTCTTATATGTTTTAAAAGAATTTTTGATTATCAATCTAATTAATAATTTCCTTTTCTATTTTTCCATCTCTTATAAAAATAGTCTTGTCAGTTTCTACTGCAAGCTCTTGATTATGCGTTACAATAATAATTGTCTTTTTATATTTTTTAGTAAGCATTTTAAGTAAACCAAAAACTTCTTTACCAGTTTTGGTATCCAAATTGCCGGTTGGTTCATCTGCTAAAATTATTGTTGGATCATTAATTAAAGCACGTGCTATAGCAACTCTTTGTTGTTGCCCACCGCTAAGGTTCATGGGTTTGTATTCTGCCTTGTCTTTTATTCCTAATAGTTCTAGTAACTTTTGTGAACGATAATGGCGTAAGCTTCTATTCATTCCCATGATTATGGCAGGTATTTCTATATTCTTTTGGACACTAGTTCTATTAATTAAGTTAAAAGATTGAAAAATAAATCCAATTAAATTATTTCGCATTTGTGCAACTTCAGATTCATTAAGAGACAGGATATTAAATCCATTTATAATAACTTCTCCTGATGTTGGTTTATCTAGGACACCTATAATATTAAGTAGAGTAGATTTGCCACTTCCTGAAGGTCCAACAATTGATATAAATTCTCCTCTGTTTATTTTAAAATTAATATCTTTAAGAACAACAGATTCTCCTGCAGGTGAATCAAATATTTTAGTTATATTTTTTAATTCCATAACAACCATATTACCATTCTTTTTTTCATCTTTCTTTTTATTATTCAATTTTAATTCATTTTTCAGCAGGGTGAGAATGATTGGTTACTTGAAAAGTTGTATCTTTTATGAGTGGTGGCTGAAGTACTATTATAATTATAATTTTTTCTTGTGTCTATATTTTTATTCGTATTCATTCTATAACTAATACAAATAATTTGTTTAAATAAAACAACCAAGTCAAAATGTATTCCATTTACATAGTTTTATAGAGAATGTTGTAAAAATTCATCATATATTATTAAATTTGCTCTCTATCTATCTCTAGATTAATTATTTTGAATTTCTTCACAGTTTCCTGCAGTATCATCACTTTCATTTAAACTAAAATCAATTATAACATCTACTCCATCTCCACAATCAAAATAATCTGCGCCTTTTAGACCAGAAAGGATATCATCCCCAATATCTCCATACAATTTATCATTTCCGTTCCCTCCTATTAAATAATCATCATCAACTCCTCCAGCTATGACATCATCATTTTCTTCGCCATACAAAAGATCACTACCACTTCCCCCCTGGACTATGTCGTCTCCATCATCACCGTATAATTGATCTGTTTCCTCATTTCCTTGTATTTTATCATTGCCTGTTAAGCCATGTACAGTATCTGAACCAGATAATGCAACTATGATATCATCATTTATAGTACCTGTTATTCGATCATTACCAAATGAACCAATTATCAAATTGTCATCTAATGGTTGATTTTGTTGTTGTAATGGTTGATTTTGTTGTTGTAATGGTTGATTTTGTTGTTGTAATGGTTGATTTTGTTGTATATTTAATGATCCATTTCCATCAGATATTGATGCTTCTGTCTCGTGCAAAATTGGAATTTGAAATGTGTTATTATAAGTTAATAAACTAATAGCGAACAAAACAAATATACCAGTTATCAGGAGGGATTTTGATTGTATAAAAAAATGCATTTATAATAATAGATTATTTTTCCTTATTAATATTGTACTGTTACAAATACAACTTATAGATTGTAATACGATTGGCTGGTTTTATTTTTATATTCATATTATAGATATAGTAAATAAAATATTAGGAAGTGCGTTATATTTAACTAATATAATTCATTAATTTATCTTTTCAGCTCTAGATTATGATAGGATATAGTTATAAAAATAAAAAATAAGTTACATAAATGCTTCAATATATTATGATCTCTAAATCCATTTAGTAGACAATAACAAAAAAATTTAATCTGCAAATCTATCTAATAGATATTAAGCTTTCTTTACACGTTTACCAAATTGAATTTAGGTATCATAGCTATTTATCTAAAATATACAGATACAAATAAATTCTCCTTTTAACATGTGGAAAGATCTAATACATATAAACATAATTTACTTTTATTGTGGGACCTTTCATTTTATGTAATAAATATTATGCCAAAAATAAAGGTGAAAATTGTATTTGAATGAATTACAATTTGAAATCCCTAAAAAATAAAGTATCATCGAATACTATCAAGGAATGATATGTCTGAGTACTAATAATGTTGTTCTTTGTTTTTTTCTTTTTTTATCATAGCAAAGATAACGATATAAAGAATTAAGATATCTTCTAAACCATCCATTTTCCAATGATATTTGTAAAGAAAAGTCGAAATAATTAACCATATAATATTATTCAATACAATAGAGATGAAAAATCCTAAGAAATAAATTAAAATTATGCCTGTAATAGAACCACCAATAACTAAGGGAGTTATTCGTTTTAATATAGATATTAATAAGACATCCACGAATCTTTTACATTGTTATTATCACAATATATTTTATTAGAATCAATATAATGATCATTTAGTACAACGACTTTATTAACTAAAATAAAGAATTATGTATTAACAAAGATATTTTCATTCTGGAAAATAGTTTGTTTTTATCATTAATATTACAAAATTATAAATTACATCCCATAATTTTATTTTCTATGAGCACTGATGATGATAATTTAAATTCTGATGGGAATGAAATTATAAGTCCTGATGGAAGTGTATCACCAGAACTAGAAGATGAATCAGAAAATATATCTGAAAAACCTCCGAATTATTCTATATCTAAAAATAATATTCCCTCTTTTAAAAAAATATTAGTTGCTGATGATGGTAAAGATGAATCGGCTCGTGCACTTATATATGCAGTCTCTTTATCCAATTCTACAGGTGCAGAATTGCTAATTCTACGCATATTAGAAGATGTTGATAAATTAGATGATGTAACTGTAGAAGGTTCACATGAATCATTAAACATGGATAATCAAAACTTTCATAGGAATATAAAAGGAGATGTAATAGATGCCATGGAAGAAAAAATTAAGAAATGTGAAGCAGCCGGATGTAAAAATAAAATTTCATATAAATTTAGAGCAGGTAAAGCAGATGATGAAATAGTTAAAGAAATCAAAGAGAATAACTTTGATTTATTAATTTTAACATCTTCTCATATTGATTCATGGATAAGGTCATTATTCAGTGATGCTAGAAAAATAATAAGCAATATAAATATACCAGTATTAATCATACAATAAACTTAAAAAATATAATTTTCTAAATGATGAAAGCAAAACTATTTACACTAATAATGTAGAAATAAGGCACAACTTATTATTACCGTTGTATTAATAAAAATTTTTATATATAAATAGAAGTTCATAATTAAACAAAACCCTTTATTGATATATTAACACCTATAAACAATCAAAAAAATTGTGTGAATTGATGAAACTATCAGAATGGTTATTATATTTCCTTTTGATCTAAG
>DAIPKY010000277.1:0-2068 GCA_036769505.1 Nitrososphaeraceae archaeon | reverse complement strand
CTACAATAATATCTTTAACAGTACCATTTGTAAGATTTACTATCGATACTTTATGGTTGTGTGATACATATAATGTTGTTTCATTATAATATACAACATCTACTACAGGAGAATTCAAACCCTTATCAACAAATTCTGAAATATTACCATTTGGAGTTACTTTTAATATTTTTGGAACTTCGGGTAGTCGGGTAAGTGGATATCCTGCTTCTCCAATGTACATGTTCCCATCTTTATCAAAAGTAAGACTATCAGGTGCAGTAAGATTCCAAACTATAGGTTCAATAGTATAACCTGTAGTAAGATTAAATATATCTGTAGATGGAGCATTATTTCTTGATGTAGTATCAATTACTTCAACGGATTGTGCTAAAACATTATTATTCTCAATTTGTAAAAATTCTATAGAAAGAAATGCTAAAGTGAATAATATTATAGACGTCAGTATAGAGTATTCTTTCTTTAGACTTTTTATAAAATATATGTCCATACTTATTCATAGTTATTTAATCTATATAACATTTAATAATATCACTTCTAAGAAAATTTTTTAGGTTATTCCAAATTATAATGGTATCAGTAGATCTTTAGATAATATCTCCAATATACACATAGATAAAGTCGGTTATTGTAATATGGTTTTTGGAAAGCCAAATAACCTCTTGTTTGTCATTTTACAAATTAACAAGTGGTAAAACATATCTCTGTCCTCTTAATTCACCATTTGGATTCCATTCAGTGAGTATGTTAACATATACAATACCTTTTCTCATTACGTCAACTAAATCAGATATCTTCATTCATTTTATTGGTCCTTCTAGACTTTTCGAAGTGATAGTGCCATTTTATGAGACCATATTTTGAGCAGGATTAAATTTAATGGGATTTATATAATTGAACCATTTTGGCTTAAGTTCCTCTGGGAATATGACCTTGAGTTACACCTTCGATGTCTGTAACATTAATTTTGTATTCTATTTTGTCATCTTTTAAAATAAATTCTGCCATTTCAATAGCCTATGCATTTACCAGTGGTATTTCTTGCTGTTCTGATAGTTGAGCACTAAATCTTTCAGTTTGAGCAAATGTCTCTGAATTTAATTTTAAAAATAATATGTTAGAAATTCCGGTATTTAGAATTATTGTTATACTCAGAACTAATGATGATAATTTGTTCTTATAATCATACTTATAGAAACATCAAAGACCAAAATTTTTGTCAAATTTGTTTCATATCCCACTGGTCCCATTCTACAAGTGAGTTCATATATGGATTCTATTTTAACCAATATCTGTTTAATAATTAGACTAATTTTAAAAAATAAAAACTAATTATCTTATGCTCCTGAATTCTGTTATAATGAGAATTTAATCAAGCTTTTTTTGGTTATTGAACACATATTAAACTTTCAAAAGTTACTATAGATTTATATCAAAAAAGAACCATTTTCAGCTATGGGACCAAGTAGATCTGAAGACCGTCTATTAACGAAATTTTTTTTGGTTAGATAAAGGAGAAAATTTGTATCTAACCCTTAAATAACTTTTAGGTACTATTAAACAATGACCAAACAACAAAATATTGAAAAAGAAAAATTTGCATTAATGTTTAATTCAGTGCTCTCTATGGAAAATGCAGCATGCAAAAGGCTAGAAAAACGTATTAATGAAGTTAGTTTACCAGAAGCAAAACAGCAATTACAGCATCATTTAGAAGAAACAAAAGAACAACAAAAACGATTACAAGATCTTATAACAAAATATAATGGAACACCTACAACAGAAGAATTAGGCTTACCATTACCATCATATCCAGAATCCATAAAAAAAGAGATGGAATCATCCATGACTGAGGGAGAAAAAGAATTAAAAAAAGCCGAGGAAGATCTATTAGTAGAAAAAGCAGAAGCCACATGCTATAACATGCTGATTCAAAAATCAAATATACTTAACATGGGAACAGAAGCTTTACCTATACTACAACAGAATTTGCAAGAAGAACAATCAATGATTGATTGGATAGAATCAAATTGTCCAATAATGATCCAACAGTTGATAAATAAGTAAT
>DAIPKY010000276.1:0-2068 GCA_036769505.1 Nitrososphaeraceae archaeon | reverse complement strand
TTATTTTATTATTTTAAATTCATCTATAACCTTTGCTTTCTTTCCATTTTCAATAAAAGTACCTGTTAGTGTCTTTTCATTAGATTGTAATGCAATATCTAGTATTCCAAATTTACCATCAATTCCTTTAGCTGAAAAATCTTCTGATGAAGATAATATCATATCATCTGCTCCACCTGTTCCTACAGTTAGGAAAATTGGTCCTTTTGGATTTTTATATAAATTGGGAGTAATATCTTGCACTATTGGTTCACTATCATCATCACTATTAAAAGTAATTGGATAGATTCTTTCATATACATGATGATGACCTTGTAAAGCCAAATCAACTTTGTATTTGTCAAAAAGAGGATGATATACTTCTCTGAAATCATCTTCATCTTCTGGACCACCTCCCGAACTATATAATTGTCTATGATAAAATACAACTATCCAATCAACTGTAGGGTCGTTAGAAGAATGTTCTAAATCCCGTATTGCAAATTCATACTGTTGTGAATCTTCTTCATATGGTATTTCTGTAGATAAGGCTAAAAAGTGAACATTTCCATAATTAAAAGAATAGTATTGCTTTTCTAATTTAAAAAATTCCATATAGTCCCGTAATATTTTAGAAGATTCAACTTCATGATTTCCCATGACAATTTTGGTCTTATTCGCTATGGGTTCTATCAAATCTAACCAACATTTAGCTTTTCCATTATAAGAAAAATCACCAAGAGCTAAAACTAATTCTGGATCTTTCTCTATTATATTATCTATTGTATCTTTTGTTTCTGATGTGCAGTCCCAATCTCCTACAGCTACAACATTAAAATTAGTATTTGTGTTTGTTTGGGTATCTATAACTGTAGCATCAAGTGCTTGAGTAAAATTTTCATCATTTATTTTTTTACTGGTATTAATATAGCCATGAGATAATTTTGATATATTATTGTCATTAATTTCACCTTCACTAGACTGTTTTATCATAACACTTCTGTTATTATCTTTATGTTGAAGAGTAGTAGTAGTATCTTCATCTAAATACTTATTAGGATCAAATATATAGTCCCAATCAATCTCTCTACTTACTTCTACATTATCATCAATAGTTTCATTTGCGTAGGTATTTTCAAATGGTTTAGAGTTTAAATCTAAATTGTCTAGTATACAAAAAACAAATAAGATTAAACTCAATATGAAAATAAAATTAAAATTAAAATTATCGCTATTCACAAGTATCAAAACAATCACCATATCTTAAAAGATTATAATAAAATTATCCCAATTTTTTATCAGAGAAAGTTATATTCTAATTTTACAGAAAAAGGTCATAATTATAACCAATAGTTATTTTTTATTTTTACAAGATGTATTCGATTATATTATTAAATATTATTCTAATATGGTAAATAGGTTAATTAATAAATAAATGATTTTCCGAATTTACAATAAGATTAACAAAACTAACCAGAAAAGAATTTTAAAATCTAAAATGTAGTATTCAATTTTTAATAATATTTCTTCCTACTCGTTAATATGATATTCATAGTTTAGTTCTTTTATTGAATTATTCCTCTAGTATATAGTATTTCATGATTCCCTGGTGTTATATCTTCCCATACAACATACACATAGTTTTTAGATACTGCAATCTGAGGACATTCTGAAATACCTGTATTGTTACTTAGATTCACTATATTAGTTGCCTGGAAATTGTTTTTGATATTTGTAGTTATGAAAATGTCATGATTTTCTTGTGAAACCTTGTCTTGCCATACTATGAATGCAGGATTATTATATGATATTTCGACATTTGTGGGATGGTTAGTTTTGTCAGTGAAATTTGTATTATTTTTAGGTTGTGCAATTTTTTCTAAAAACTTAGAGGGAGGGGTAAAACTAGAGCCATTATTGTCGCTTTGGACAAAATATATGTCATTTATATTTTTATCATCTAATCCTCCCCAAACGATAAACACTTTACTTTCATTAACTGCTATTTGTGATTCTCCAAAATTATAATCAGTTATTTTAGTGCTATTTTCAAAATTATTTCCTTTATCTGAACTTTTTATAAAAAATA
>DAIPKY010000275.1:0-2082 GCA_036769505.1 Nitrososphaeraceae archaeon | reverse complement strand
CCCACCCTCGGCGCTTCGACTGTGATAATCAAATAATCTGTCTACTTACTATAGCGTTATAACTAACACAATTAGTTGTGAGATATATATGTCCATAGAATTAGTAGTATCACAAATTGTAGAAAATGCATTTAATATAGATTTTAAAACAATGTTTGCAGTAATTTTCAGAACAACAATTGTTACATTATTAATTGTATTTGTAATAAAATGGCTTGGAAATAAAGGCTTAGGTCAATTAAGTACTATTGAACTAATAATAATATTAGGATTAGGGAATGCAGTTAGTGAGCCTATGTTAAATCTAACGGAAATTTCCATACCACAAGGCTATGCCGTTATCATTGTAGCAATAGCAATATTCAAGATGTATGATTATTTAACTACAAAATATAGAAGATTTAGCAAAATGATAGTTGCAAAACCAATATTGTTGGTAGAGAATGGTAAAATTTTAGATGAATCTCTATTAAAGGCTAGAATCTCACGTGAAGAATTTCTATCCTATTTGAGACTAAGTGGTACTGACGATGTTTCAGAAATTAAATCATCTTATTTGGAAATTAACGGTCAGGTAAGTTTTATCAAAAAAAAGAAACAGGAGGAAGAAAAAATTCATACTCAATAACAAAATCGATCAAGAATGACTATTTTTGATTTTCATTGTTATTTACCGAATCTTGTATATTGGCTTTTAAAGATAAAGCATTATGGTATACCTTGAATGAAGCTGGGAGAATACCTATTGGTTCACCATCTAGACTAACAGTCATATTTCTTTCTTTTGGAAGTATGGTAACCTGTGATACTTGGTAATAGAGTATGTTATCTTCTTCAGTATAACTATCGTCACCTTTTAAATTGACAAGTTTTTCAAGCATCTTAAGACTTCCTGAATCCTTCAGAATAACTAAGTCCATTAATCCATCGGACATACTAGCTTTTGGAGCTGCGTTAAATCCTCCACCCAAGAATTGGCCATTAGCAATTATACCCATAGTAAGACTAGGAGAGATCGTCTTGTCATTATCTAAAATTATTTCGCATGAATTGCTCTCATATGTAGGTACAGTAGAAATTATACCTGCCACAGTAGATAAAAGACGACTTTTTACTTTAGCCCTAACTTTTTTTGATCTATTGATTATTTCAGCTCCTACACCTATTTCTGCAGCATTTAAGACTATTCTATTACGAGTTAAAGTGGGATCATCTTTGTCAGCTGTTGTAACACCTATTACATCTATTTTACTTTTTTTCATCTCATTTATATGCATAAACGAGTCAATCCCTTCATACTGTAATCGTAAAGACGCTGCAAGTACATTTCTACTCCCAGATGGAATGATATGCAATACACCATCAGGATTAACCGACTTCAAATGAGATGTAGGTTTGAATCCACTAGAACTAGTCACAGAATTATTTCTACTAGATCGATTATAAAAAAATCCGTTTGCAATTTCATTAATTGTACCATCTCCTCCTACCGCTACTATATTTTTGTATCCTTCTTTCAACAACTTTCGTGTCATAAGTGTTCCATCATTTGCTTTTTTTGTGAAAATAATTTGATGCTTAATAGGAAGAAATTCTTTTATTTTTGAATAAGTTTCGTCCCAGTTTTTTCCGGTATTTCCCCCTTGAGAGTTAGGATTCAAGATAAAAATCAGATCGTTGAATTTAGAGTTGTCATTTGCGTTTGTAATTAATTTGGAATTTGCTTTTATGGAAGGAGTCAATGTTATAAAACCACTACTGTAGAAAAGAACTACCAAGTAACTAAAAGAGCTATTGAAATATTTTTCTCTAGGTTTTTAATTAAATATTCAATAAATTTATTTTAATAGAACAAATTTATTCTAATTAATAATAAATTAAAAAAATTGAGATTTGATTAATGATGCATGTTAATTGCGATTTTATAGATAGATATTGCACTTAAAATGTTGGAGAATATTCATGCTGATTTGGGAAGATCGGCTCGCCCTTCAAGAAACATTTAGATAATAGATATAGCACGATTTCCTCGAATAATCAAATAGCACAACCCCGAACTACTGCTTCGAGGTTCGAGTTCCA
>DAIPKY010000274.1:0-2084 GCA_036769505.1 Nitrososphaeraceae archaeon | reverse complement strand
TCATTTTAATTATAAAGACTTGTATAAAATCACATTATCATTTGATTCCAGTTAAAAATAAAAGTATGACAGATATTGTCATGATAACAAAGGTTATCCATCCTACAAAATTTGAAAATAGTCCATTGGTTTTATCTTTAAGTATATTTTTATCATTACCAATTTTTATGATAATAAAGATCATTGGAATTGCTATGATCCCATTGATAACTGAAGCGTATATCAGTGCCTGAATAATATTAGTATCAAATATGGCAATAACAAGTCCAATAGTTGTGGACAATATTATTATTATATAGAAAAACTTTGCCTGGTTAAAGGTTCTACCTAGTCCTTCTTTCCATCCAAATGTATCTGATAAAGTGTAAGCTGATGCTCCAGAAAGAACAGGTATCGAAAGTAGTCCAGTACCAATGATACCAAGTGCAAAAATTATTTTGGATATTTCTCCTGAATATGGAAATGTATTAACTAAAGGTTCTAGAGCTTGTGCAGCTTGGTCAGTCGTTTGTATGTCTGTTATTCCGTTGATATGAAGGCTTCCTGCTGTTGTTATAATTATACTCCATACAATAAATTGAGAAAAAAACATACCTATAGTAACATCTTTTCTCATAATTTTAAGTTCTTTTTTGGAAATATTGGGTTTTCCTTTTCCTATCTCTTTTATCTTGTTTTTTGCAACATCTTCTTCGGCTTCTTCGGATACTTGCCAGAAGAACAGATAAGGTGAGATTGTAGTACCAAACATGGCTACAAAAAGCATGATAAAATCAGATGAAAATTCAATATGAGGAATTACAGTGGCTGAGAGTATCTGTGTAAAGTTGCCTCCAACAATGACAGCAGTTATAACATATGCGAAAAGTGACAATGTGAGATATTTTAGAAATCTTACATACTTTACATAAGGTATAAAGATCTCAGTTACTAGGATAAGAATTGTAAAAATTATGGTAGCAACATAACTAGGCAACTGAGGGAAAATTAGATGAATTGAAGCGGCCATAGCTCCAATATCAACCCCGATATTTATCACATTTGCCAATATCAAAAGACTTGAAATTGGTAAAACGACAATTTTGGAGTATCTATTCTTTATAACTGTCGCTAAACCTTTGCCAGTGACAAGCCCTATTCTAGCACAAATTTCTTGTATTGCTATTTTCATGGGTAGAAGAAATAATACCATCCATAGTAATCCTAAACCCAATTTGGCACCTATTTGAAAAAATGTTGCAATACTTGATGGGTCATCATCAGCGGCTCCTGTGATCAATCCTGGACCCAAAGATTTTAATGCGTTGACAATTGATGAGAAAGATATTTGCTTAAATTTCATGAGTTTTGTTTCTCTCCATTCTTTATTAATTTCCTTTATCTTAGTTTTCTTATTGAGTATTACGAAATCTTAAGACAGTAAACTCAAGTTTAAAATTATTATGAAAATAGCATTAGTAACATAATACTATAAGTTTTTGCATCAAACTCTTCCTAAACTTTTCAATTCATTTTCAGAAGTTATAGTACATTAATTCAATGGGAATGAAATTTGAGCTCATAATTTGTGTTCACAGGATTATACTAAAGATAGATATATTATAATGATAAAATGTAAGTTATTTATTTTAATATAAATATAATAAGTTATTTAAAAGATAATTTTATTAATGTTAATTATATAATTACTGTTAACCTAAATTTCTCAATTTTTTAAATAATATAAAGCCAATGATTTGCACATTAATTTTTTTTGAAAAGATGTATATGGGTCTATGGTACAGTTAAAATATATATCTAGTAATATAATATTCAAATACCTTTATCAATATAAGACCAAGAAATGCAAATTGAAAAGAATATGAAACTAATGAATATTGATATATTCTAATCTAACTAATATCTAGAATGATTCTATTATAACTTTCTTTTGTTTTCCTTTAACAGAATATTAAAATAAGTACGTCATGTTTATAGCAGATATGAGAAACAGAGGTAGAACAGAAATAGTGAGTAATATATTGGATGCTGCAAATGGAGGAATTACAAAGACAAAAATTATGTACAAAGCTTTTCTAAGCTAT
>DAIPKY010000273.1:0-2085 GCA_036769505.1 Nitrososphaeraceae archaeon | reverse complement strand
TTTCTTGAACAAAAGTGATTTCTGAATTGATAGCTAGTACGCCTATTGTAAGAGCTGTAATTAATGTGAGGATAAAACAGGTTTACTTCATAATTTTTTTTAATACCAATCCTTTTTTATAATATCTTTTGAAAATAATAAAAGCTATAATACAATGTAATAGAACTATACTACATGTACGTCAACTCCCGGCTGGTCTCTGCTGATATAAGTGCTAAAATAGGAGTCCACTATATATATAAAAGTGAGAAAGATGCTGGAATCAGCAAATTTAGAGATATTGCAATCTGAAAATCATAGTATTAGTAATTATAGTTATCAAGCTGATAATAATTTGAAAATTAATTCCTTATTACCTTGTTTTTGCATGCTATGAAGTCTCATGTTAAAGGCTAAATATAGTAGACGTCTTGAAATGTTTTCTTTTGAACAGAAATGTTAAACACTTAAATAATTTTAAGCCTTAATTTTTATAATGAATTTCTTGTCACTCTTAGTAGATATTTTTGTCGGTAGACTATTTTTAAAAATGCTCTTTTGGCCTTTTGGTTATAGGAATTAGTATACACCATTAGACCTTAATTTTCTCTTTTTTATTTTTCTGAAAGCTAATTGTTTTTCTTAATTATTCCAGTTGGTAAACTATTTTAGATTTTCTAATTCATTTTTTTGAATTAGAGAAATTATATAGAATAATGTACAGTATCTGTTAATGATGTTATCGACTCTGGCTAGAAAAACTTCACTTACAAATATATTAAGATGGGCATTTGGTGGTTTGAGCATATTTTTTATTGCTATGTTAGTTTTCATGTTAATTCACGACCCTATAACAGGTGTCTCTTCACAAACAGCCGAATATTGTGCAAAGTATGGCTTTTTAGCATCACCTGGTTGCTGGTAAAATAAATGGGTGTTAGAGGCTACAATAACCCTTGAACTCAAGATAAAGCTGTAACAGAGACTAGTAAAAATAGGTGGGATTAAGAGTGCTGATTTATGAATAGTAAATTAATTTAATAAACAAAATTGAGACTAAAATCACTAAAACGGCTTAGTCATATCCCATGAATCATAATAGTTGAGTTTTTCTCTTTCTTCTTACTCTTTAGTTGTGATAATATATATCTCATTCTGTATAATAATATAAGAAAAATCTTTTTTAAAAAAATTCTATCCAATTATTAAATATTTAATTGAGGAAAGAAGACCTACACACGAAAAGAGATGAATAATACATCTTCATAAACCCAATTCTTTGCCAGTGGGATAGCTAATAGTTATTCAGTAAGAGTATCTCAACAATATCTTTTGAGTTATTATATACTAATTTTAAATATATTCTGTTAAAAGTAAATTTTGAATATAATCTATGTTGCTACAAATTGCCAACTTATTTAGTACTGCTATCGGTATTACTTCCTCTTATGACTATTTCTATCACGGTTACGATTCCTAATACACTCAATTAATTATAAATAAGTTTCTAATAATAAAGGCTAAATATAATGTAGTTGAACCCTACTACATGGATGAATCCACTCCCGGCCATCTTACTGCTTTTGTATGTGGAACTCGAATACCAAAGAACATGAAGAACTCTATTGTTAAAATATGAATCTAATTACTACAAATAAAAAATTCACTGATTTAATCATAATTGATTTAAAGAAAGTATAATATTTCTACTCTAGGTAATTAATTATAATATTTTTAGAAATGTAATTACTAATAATAATTAACAAAGGAAAATAATAATAAACATTAACTAAACTAATTTAGTAATACTATAGCAATTGTATCAATGAATCTCAGATATACTAAAGAAAAAATAATACTACTTGTAGAAAATTGTAATAATTTTCATTATTTACTCTCCTCTGCTTTTGACTTATCTTCTACAATTTTGTATTTTGATAAGGCTTTGTAAGCTACAAAAACAACTAGAGCAATTATAAGAAAATCAATTATGTTAGCAATAAAATCTCCATATTTGAATTCAGAGATTGCACCAGAAACACTAGTAATCTTTGCAGATAATTGTTCAAGACTTCCTGAAGGTAAGAATAAACCAATCAATGGATT
>DAIPKY010000272.1:0-2088 GCA_036769505.1 Nitrososphaeraceae archaeon | reverse complement strand
CTAGAAGAAAGTATGGTATTAAGAAGATAGCCTACATTGATATAGACGCACATCATGGAGATGGTGTCTACTATGAATTCGAGGATGATCCTCTCCTATACATTGCAGACATTCATGAAGATGGAAAGTTTCTCTATCCTGGAACAGGATCTGAGTGGGAAACGGGTATAGGTGATGCTGCTGGTACGAAATTAAATATTTCATTAAGTCCTACTTCAACAGATCAAGATTTTATTGCATCTTTTAAAAGAGTAGTAGATTTTATTGATAACAAAGCAAAACCAGAATTAATTATCTTACAATGCGGTGCGGATTCACTAAAAAACGATCCATTAACTCATTTAAACTTGACACATAATAGTTATAAATATGCAGCAAGTAAATTGCACAGTCTTGCTCATAAACATAGTAATGGACGAATAGTTGCTCTGGGTGGAGGAGGTTATAATAAAATAAATATTGGTGATGCATGGACTGCAGTAGTAAAAGCTTTTATTGAAAAACTTTAGATTAGTTAATGACAGTGGACATATAATAAAAATAGAAAAACAATTCACAGTATACATGAATTTATTTGAGAGAAAAAATATACAAGTTATACTGTTGGCTTTTCGATTTATATGTAGAGTTATTACCATTTTAATCTACTATACTAGTTGATGATAGTAAAGAGAAAATTTGATTATACTTTCTCCTGATCAAATAATTTAATATTCTGATTGTGTAATTTTTTATTGCTTCAGATGAACTACTTTTTTTAGGCTTTATCTTTAGTAAAATTCTCTTTTCTCTATCTACTTATTAGGATATTATCTTTATCCAATATTTTTTATCATATTATTTGTTATAGAATAACCCTATAGAATGATTTACAACAAAGTATAATAAAATAAAATTCAAAGTTATCTCGGATAAGTTTACATCCACACTATTCGGAGAATGTTCATGCAAGGTGTTAATACCCATTCTCCGGAGTAGTAGTATAACACGCATGCATGCATTATAAAGAGCTCCTACTTTGAAATTAGAGTTTTAGTATACTAATAAACTTACAAGTCTAGCAACTGCGAATAATACTATTTCCATTCCCAATGTTGTTCAGTAGAAGTACCTGATTCATTTACTTCACTTTCAAAAACTCCTATCTTGTTATTCAAAAATGAAAGTTTTCCATTTGTTGTTGATGTTGATGATTTATAAATTAGAGCCACGAAAACTTACGCTAACTTGCCCTCTAGAATTTCCTATCCCATATCCTCTAAATGTTGCAGTATCTTCACCATCCTTAGTAGTTATTATTCCCTGTCCTTCAACATATGTTACATTTTTACCTGCAGGAATAGTCCAAAATGTTCCTAGTAATGTGATTTCAACATCTTTGAACTTTCCTTCTTCTATCATAGAATGCTCAACCTTGTATTCGTCTGCATTTAAGACTCGGGATCCTGCAAGTCTACCTTTTCCTTTATATAACAATTCTCCCAGCATATTATTTGTTAAATTAATTGTTGCCTGTATATAAAGGAAAATATAAAATGTATGATTAGAAAAGTAAATGTCACTGTTTTTTATAATAAAGTTAGAACAAATTATATTTATTCAGACGCAAATGTATTGTGAAGAATGTTTTTAAATTCTCTCTAGAACTGGTTAAGTAACATAACATGTTAATTTTTTATCATATGAAAAATTATTAATTAAAATAAAATTACTAATATGTATTAGATACAATCTCTTTATTTTAGTTGCTTTCATTTTATCTTTGTTTTTTAGTAGTATCTAATATAGATATACTCAAAGGATCAACAATGGCTAATATTTATATTAAATGTATTGAATTCTCCTAGTTATTATATAACCAAAACCTGAAATTAAATTCTTTTTGTCCTACTATGTCTTTATTCATTTAGTCAAGCATTGTAGTTATGTCACTATTCATTATAGCTGTTAACTTTTTAATTAGATCTTCATTTTTGATGGGCTTTTGAATAAAACAGTCTTCGCCAATTATTCTACCAATTTTCGAACGTGCTGTTCTAAATTTCTCGTAATACATTTCACTTGCAGTTAAAAAGCAAATTTTTACTT
>DAIPKY010000271.1:0-2089 GCA_036769505.1 Nitrososphaeraceae archaeon | reverse complement strand
CTTATTTAAAATGGATTAAAGAATTTTTGACTTTTGTAAGAATTATAAATAATGAAGATCCAAATTAATGTAAGACATTATTCAAATTCATTAAATCTGAATCTGTAAGTGGCTTTTCTATTAGTATTAGATTTTCATTAATAATTTTATCTTTAGATTTACTAATTAACTCATGACTCTCCTGAGTAATACTTTCTCCAATAATCATGGCTAATCCAATTTTGTTTCCTACTTGCTTCCTATACTTTTGCAATGATTGTATAAAACTGTGAGTGACACCTTTATCAATGATACCATCTGTGATTTTAACTATTATACTCCCATAATCTTGGATAGTATTTTTTAACGAGTTTGCATCTACAGATTTAATTGTTGATTTATCAATTAAAATATCAAACGTTGTACCGTTAAAATTAATATCAAAAAATTCCTTTTTATCTGATTTTGAAAGATAGTTTTGTAAGGGTATGGCAATCTGTTCAATAGTTTCTGATAATGCGAACAAAATTTCATCTTTATTCTTATTGTTGATTGAAAGAATTATACCAGTCCGAATCGCATTTTTATCAAAGAGATTTGACCATTTCTCTAATATGTTTTGGGATTTAAAGACTGGCCTTACTATTAAAATAGTAAATACAATAAGAAAGAGAGATGTACCAATTATCAGTGAATCAATTGTTTCGTCAGATAAAAAAGTAATAAATCCCAAGTCCATACATAAATCCAAAATTGTCATTCCTGTGATTCCAATTAAAATAAGGATAAGGAAGCGAATATTCTTTGTAAATGATTTAATTAATTGTGATGCCTTAGAACTATATTGTGTAAGGATTAGGGCTGAATTATTATTTATATTATCATCAATATTATCTCTTGTTGATGTATCCTTTTTCATAAAGATAATAAAATTTATGTAACCAAATATATAAATAATGATATAACTATCTTATAGAATTAACCGTGCTATTATAAAATGAATGGATTTAGATATTCCTTATTTTAATTCCAATAATGAATTTTTTGATTTGTATCAATAATGTTCAAATTATTAGATAATACAATTAGTCTGAGATAATGAATAAAGGCAACAAAAAAAGTCAATTCTTTGCATTGTGTTTATTAAAAATTGTATTATTTAAAACAACAAACTCAATACTACTGGTTTATGTTAAACTGATAAATTGATTTTATACTATAGAGCTAAAACTAGTTTCTTAAAGTAATACTCTATTATTTGTCTGCAAATATTATAAATTATATTTATGAAGTACTAAAAACCATTTTTAAGCTTATTTTTTACATGAATAGAGATAAACACTATAATTTTTATCAAAGGTTTTGATAAAAGTAAAATAATCTCTAAACTATATTCTTTAAATTTAATTTACCACTTCGTGCTTCCTAGCTGCAGTAGGTTTAAGTATTTTAGGATATAAAATAATAGCACAGTGTTGCACAATAAAACACAGTTAATCTTAATGGAAGAACTTGAAAATGAAACCTAATTGGGTATGTTCTAACTGTGGCATGTGGTCAACAAGAAAGTTTAGTGTAAAACGCCATATAACAAACCAGCATAATGGTAATGCCTTCTTAGTTCCATATATTGAATATTTAGTGGGAAGACATGCAGGACTCTATTCTCCTTCTTCTCAGCCTGAGTATCAATATAAAGGAAAAACAAATTCTTGGGATATATTTAGGGAGGAATTCTGGAGGGAAGTAGCAAGAAAGGCCGCAAGAGGAAATCAGAATCCATGAAGTTGATACCAGATAATTTTGACATTTCATCAACTTTGTATTAAAAACTCTTTCTTCCGAAAAATAAAATTTCAATAGTTTAAAATTAATTAGAAAACCGATCTTACTCAATATGAGTAACAATAAAGAATTGTAAATTTTTATAAAATTGGTGCATGATAATTGAATCATCTGTATATTTAATGTTGTATTATCTCCAACGATTTTTTCAGATATGGATCCTATCTTCCGCGAAGCTGATAGAAAATAATTTAATTTTATGAAATACATATTTTTCTTCTTTTATGTTTGTTGGTAAGATGTACAAATATGTACTGTAATAGTA
>DAIPKY010000270.1:0-2091 GCA_036769505.1 Nitrososphaeraceae archaeon | reverse complement strand
TACATTAGAAGCATTTTATCAACTGTAATAAACATACTTTTATCTATAACATGAATCTCTTTCAAAAGTTCCTTCTAAAAATATACATATATGTAAAAATAGCTTAACTCTTTTATTTTATAGTGTGTAACTAAATCATATTGAACAACACAGAAAATAATAACGGTATTCAGGAGTCGCTACAAAATGTATCACCTCGTACTACAAAATATATTTGTAAAGTCTGTGGAGGTACATTTAATGAGAGTAATGAACTTGATTCACATATTGCAGAATTACATCATCCTAAAAGAACAGTTACTTTAAATGATATTGTAAATTCGATTTTTAAAGGAGAAATGAATTTTCCAAAAACAAAAGCTGAAATTTTAAAACATATAGAAGCAAATAAAGATGATCCTTCTATAACTCCTCAAGTTTTAGATACTTTAAGAAAACTATCTGACAAGAGATATGAGACTGAAGCTGAATTAGCATTTGAGCTTAATCAAATAAAATAAATAAGTTATTTTAGAATTAATGCAATAATAATATCAAAAGCAAAAATTTCTTTTGTATTGCTATACATATTTGATTCATCATACTAATAAAAATGTGTTAGTAACTTATATGACTATTTTTTTATATTTTTCTTCAATTTATTATCAATATTATAATATTCTATGAGAATATGCTTCTATCTTTGGGCTTTTCAAGGAACATTAACTAGCTTACTAATAATATAAATATATAAATAAAATAGCAGAGAATGTTTATAATGAGTGATATAAACAATGATCCTAATGTACTTATGCATGTAGAAATTAAAGAAAATACAGTTAGATCTTATATGGCAGATGTAGATATTATAGAATGGTCTGATATAGAAGTTGATGCAGTATTAACAAGAATTTTTTCCCATAGAGAAAAAGAAAAATTTTTTGAAGCCATAGCAAAAAATGATGAGTGGTTTAACAATATACAAAAATATAGAAAATAAAATTAACTATTTATAGAACATGACCAAATAACCTTATTATAACTTTTTTATAGTTTAAGAATTTAATTATATTATGAGTCATAAAAAAGAAATTACAAATCCAGATTTAAGTACTGAAGAAGTAAAAGATTTAGAGCTCGATGAACAACCAAAACCAACAAGAAAAGTGAGTAATCCTTCTATTCCTGTTCCTGATCAAGCAGAGCCATCTACACTTGATAGAAACTATAAAAGTAATAGAAAATAATTAATTATTGTGGTTTTTTTCAAATTATTAAATATTTTATGATAAATAAATAATATATCTAAAAACATACTATGTATCAAAGTCATAGCCACACATCTAATACTGTGGATTCACATTTGAAAAAAAATTACTGGTATAGGTAATTTTTATAATTGTTCTTAAAATTGTATATGCTATTAATATAGAAATAATAAATTATAAAAATAAGAACCCCCAAGTGTACCTTATGGGTTCGAATCCCACTCCCCGCGCTTATTACCTTATGTTGTTTTTCCACCACTGTTATAAGAAGATTTGAGAAGAAATAATTATCAATAGATAAAACAACAATGGAAGAAAAGAAGATTACCGGATATATTGCCCTAAATATATAAAAAAATTCATTATAGATGATGATGAGAAAAAAGAATAAGTAGAATATTTTCAGAGGATTCGAATTTAATCTTTCATCAAATTACATTTTATCGTAATGTTATTGTATTTGATAATGTAACTCTCATTGTCGAATTAAATAATAATAATTTTGACTTTAGAAATAGATCTATTGATTATTGCTCTTCCAAATAAGTAATAAGAGAATAATTCAATATTGTTTGCATATGCTTTAAAATGAGGACTAGATACTTTTTAGATAAATTTTTGCAGATTTTAAATATGCCGTTTCAAATATCCAGAATTGATTTATTCTAATAGTGCTCTCAAATTACTATAAATAGAATAAAAAAATAAAATTACTGTTTAAATAATTTTTCTGCCATATCTAAATTAGATTCTATATTGGTATGTAATGTAGTAATTTGGTTCAACGGTTTCTTATCCTCAATAGCACTTGCAAAATCTTCTCTTATCATTACTTCTGTTTCTT
>DAIPKY010000269.1:0-2097 GCA_036769505.1 Nitrososphaeraceae archaeon | reverse complement strand
AATATTATTCTTGAAATTTTTTACATACACAAATTTAAAATTTTTTATAAACGGAAAGTATGTGAATTACAATACCTATTGTAATGAATATATAGAGCCCACCCTCAATTCAAGTCTCTATAATTTATATATACTTTGCAGATAATGGTAATTATCACTAAATCCATGTC
The DNA here is from genome assembly GCA_036769505.1 of Nitrososphaeraceae archaeon. Taxonomy (GTDB): domain Archaea; phylum Thermoproteota; class Nitrososphaeria; order Nitrososphaerales; family Nitrososphaeraceae; genus TH1177. The sequence continues at coordinate 1,927 of DAIPKY010000269.1, read as the reverse complement.
ATCCACTCATCATCATCATTTAACAAATATTCCATCTAATGAGCATATAATGTTACTATATAACAGCGATGATGAGCGCAATAATGCAGCTGTAAATTATATTAATAACGGATTAAAGAGTGGATACCAATGCATTTATGCATCTATCAATGCATATGATAGTAAAAGTAGCTCGAATATCTCAAATTTATCCTCTCATATAGACAATTATAAAGAGAATATTGAAAGAGATGAATTACGTATTGTTGATTTTAAACCTTATTACGAGTCAGCACTTAATGTAGATTTTCGTCCTTTTAAAAAGCTAAAGAAAGAATTGGAAGAAACTCTGAATCATCGTAAATCTGAAGGCAAAAAAGATGCAATACTAGTATTTGCAGATGCAGCATGTTTTTTAACACATAATAAACAATTTGATGAATGTGAAATATTAGAGTGGTGGTGGAATGAAACTACTACTGAATGGAGGCAAAATAATCAAAATATTACTGTGGTATGTCCACACCCTGGACTAGTCCTTAACAATCCTTTATTATCAGAGACAAAAGGCCGCCTTAATGGAACGCATACAATAACGATTGATTTAAAACAATCCACAGCAGAAAACCAACAACAGAAGAAGAATAAAAAAACTAAAAAAATACTTATAGTCGAACCAGAACCAGATATTCAGATTCTTTATTCTCTTTTTGCAAAACAGTATGGTTTTTCAATATCAGATGTTAATATAGTAGAAAGTGGTAACAAATGTTTAGAATCTGTATTTTCTAATATAGACGAGAACAACAACAACAATGATGATGATGACGACTACTATGATATCATTATATTAGATACTCATCTCCGTGACATTTCAGGCTTTGAAGTTGCAAGAAAGATTCGTAATAGATTGCCACATACAAGAATAATATTAACTACAACCTACTCATTAGACAATATAAGTAATATGATAGATTCAATTGGTATTAAACATGAAGATGTAATTTTAAAGCCCTTTAACTTTTCTAAATTATTTTCTATTTTAAAAGAACCAAGAATATTATATAACTAACCTTATTAACAAAACTGTGTCATGTTACCGTTTCAGATGTTGCCATTAAACTAGTCATTTTATTATCTAAATTTTGTTGTGTTTATAATTCTATGTTATAGTGTAATTTTAGTTCGTCAAGGAGTTTCATATCAGAAAATTAATCTGACATTAATAAAAAATAAGTTTTTATTATTATTAACAGTTAAACTAAATAAAATGTCTAATGGTACTGATCCAAGAAGTTCTTCCAAAAAAAATCTACTAAAAAAATTACAACAGAGAAGGAAGTAAAAAAAGAAACAAAATCAGTTCCTATAACCGTAGAATTAAACATACTTAAAGTTCTGATAAATGAACGTCCTCTTATTTCATTATTGAGAATACTAAAGAAGAATAAAGAATTACAAACTCGAGAATTACTTATAACTATGGGAAGTTGGGATACGAACAATCTTTACTGAAAAGAGCCACAAATTTGGGTTTGATTGAAAGAAAAGTAAAAAAAGAAAAATCTCGTGGACGAGGGAAACCAAGGATTTATAATTCTTTAACAAATAAGGGTAGAGAAGAAGTAGTAGGATTAGCTGATAAAGTAGGATACATAAAGTAATTTTTTGTAAAAATCTATTATTTATTATAAGATTATTAGTATTCGAACAAACTTTAGCCAAAGGTAGATAAGAATTTTTGATATATCAGTAATATTGTTACAATCATTAAATTATTCAGAACTTTAATCTACCGTTATTTATTAAATATATAGAATTCAAAGTTATACTATCACTTTGTAATTTTACTTTAAATTTTCACGTTTATTAGGATTTATAAGAATACCTAACATAGCTATCAGTTAACTTATGACAAATCTCGAAAACGAAAATAAAAAACAAAGTA
>DAIPKY010000020.1:0-19479 GCA_036769505.1 Nitrososphaeraceae archaeon | reverse complement strand
GTATCATATCTCGAATTTTATGTACATTTTATGGATCTCCTTTTACTTATGGCTCTCTTGAAAAAACTATCGCACCAGGACAATTATCAGTAATAGAAATGAGAAGAATATATGATAGAATTAACAAATCTTTTTTAGATAATGTCATCACCAATTAAGACATATTGCATAATAGGTGATCCAGTACAGCATTCATTGTCTCCATCAATGCAAAATGCTGCTTTTTCTGCCCTTGGAATAAAAAGCACTTATATTTCTTTTCGTGTACCTTCTAAAGATCTTAAAACATCGGTAGAATCATTAAAGTCAATTGGGATTGCAGGGTTTAATGTTACTATCCCACATAAAATGTCAATCCTGCAATATCTTGATGAATTAGATTATACTGCGTCTAAATCCAATGCTGTAAACACGGTGAAAAATGACACAGGAAAATTAATTGGTTACAATACTGATATGTATGGTTTTATTCACCCACTCTATACAAGAAATATCGATTTTAAAGGAAAAAAGGTTTTGATAATTGGTGCTGGAGGGGCAGCTTACGCAATAGTGACAGCACTTTCATATGAAAAAGGAATAGCAGAGATTAATGTAGTCAACCGTTCATCTCACAATGCCTCAAAGCTAGTAGAACATGCGTTAAAATTAGGATTAAATACGCATAAAGAAGATTTTGAAAATCTTTCTAAACTTGCTTTACACTCAGACTTACTCATCAATTCTACTTCAATTGGGTTAAACAATGAAATCAGTCCAATAGAACGCCAGGATATAAATCCTAATAGTATTGTCTATGATATCGTATACAAACCCATAGATACTGATTTACTTAGAAAAGCTAAGGAAGCTAATGCAACAGTTGTGTATGGATATGAAATGCTTATTGCACAAGGGGCACAAGCATTCAAGATTTGGACTGGGTGCGATGCTCCTATCATTGCTATGAAAAAGGCCTTATTTGGAATATTTGGAGAACCTACATGACTTCTATTTCTACGAAGGCTACAGTTCATGGTGCTATTTCAATAGTCAATGCTATTGCTACTGGTAAAGGTTCGGCTCTTGGGATTTCACTTCAGACAACGGCAGAAATCCATATGTGTCAAGGAGAAGGAAAGATCCTTCCTAATAACAAAAATAGTCATTTGTTCAAACATATTATCCATAACAGTATTCCAAAAAAAACACTTCAATGTAATGATATTTTTTTAACTATATCTTCTGATATACCTATTGGATTTGGATTGAAAAGTTCGAGTGCAGTTTCTTCAGCAGTATCATTAGCATGTTATGGACTATTAGAAGGAAAGATTGATGATTTTAAAGTTTTGGATACAGCGGTTAATGCCTCAAGAAAAGCCAAAGTAACAATAACAGGAGCATATGATGATTCTACAGCTTGTTATTTTGGCGGTTTTGTAATTACAGATAATTATTCTAATAAATTATTACGGAGAGAAAATGGACCTCTTGATTTATTAGCCCTTATCCTTCTTCCTAATAATTCAACGCGAAGGAATCCTTTAAAATTAAAAATTTTACCAGAATTTTTCGAGCAAGCCATTCAATCGGCAGAAAATTCAGATTTTTGGAGGGCTATGACTCTTAATGGACTCTTAGTATCTTCTCTGATGGGATATGATTATAGTCCGATTCTGTTTTCGATAGAAAATGGAGCGTTATCAGCTTCAATTTCTGGAAATGGACCATCAATCGCTGTTATTATTGAGAAAAAAAATCTCATTACAATTAAAAGTATTTTAGAAAAATATGGAAAAATATTAGTTTGCAAAATTAATAATACCAAAGCGAGTATAGAAAAAAAAATTGGCTAAACTAGAAATTTATAAATCTTTTCTGGAAGGTAATATAAAATGTCCTTCCAGTAAAAGTTATACTCACAGAGCAATTGCTATTGCTTCTCTGGCAGAGGGAAAATCCACAATTAGTAATCCACTTATTAGTAGAGATACCATAGCAACTATTTCAGGTTGCAAAATGCTTGGAATAGAAATTGAAAAATCTAATGAAAATGTTAATTGTATCCAGATAATAGGAAAAAATCAATTTGAAACTCCAAAGGATATAATTAATGCGGAAAATTCTGGAACAACCATTAGAATTTTAACTTCAATGGCCGCACTGGTAAAAAATGGTTATACTATCCTCACTGGAGATGAAAGTCTAAAGACGAGGCCTATGAAACCGCTAATTTCGGCTCTCAATCAGTTAGGTGTACAGGCATTTTCTTCAAATGAAAAAAATACTCCTCCATTAATAGTGAAAGGTGGAGGAATTAAAGGTGGTTTGGTATCAATAGAAGGAGGTATTTCAAGTCAATTCATATCTTCACTTTTGATTTCCTGTATTTATGGCCTTACTGATATTGAAATAAGAGTTACAGGAAAGCAGGTCTCTATACCATATATCACTTCAACTATAGAAACAATGAAAAATTTTGGTGTGTCCATTAAACATGATAAAGAATATTTGAATTACAATATAACTAATACCAGATATCGTCCTACGGATTTTACTATTCCTGGAGACTTTTCTTCCGCATCACTGATTATAGCAGCAGGCGTTTTATGCGGAGGAAAAATATCAATAGAAGGGATTAATTTTCATTATCCACAAGGAGATATGGAAATTATTGATATCGTTAGAAAAATGGGTGGAGATATAACCATAAATAAGGAAAAAGAAGAAGTAATTGTAAATGGATCACATAGTCTTGATGGAATAGAATGCAATCTTGTTAATTGTCCTGATCTCTTACCCGCTGTATCTATTATTTCTTTAAAATCAAGAAAGCCAGTAAGGATTTTTGGAATTTCACATGCTAGATTCAAAGAAACTGATAGAATTTCAATTATTACTAAAGAGTTGAGAAAGCTCGGAGTTAATATAATTGAAAAAGAAGATGAATTAATACTTAATCCAGTCAGATGTTTAAAAAATGCAGAACTTGATTCTCACAATGATCATAGACTTTTTATGGCATTTACAATAGCATCTTTGTTGACTAATAGATCAATAGTGAGAGGAGCCGAATCTATAGATGTATCTTATCCTTCCTTCATACAGGAAATCAAAAGACTTGGTGCAAATGTAAATTTAACGAAATAAATTGATAACAATGAAATTACAAAAACATTCTCATAATTCTTTAAAAGTCACTATTATATAGGACAACTATATCTTTGGGTATAATGTTATGGGTGGAAACAGTATAGGCGAAAGATTCATAGTAACTAGTTTTGGAGAAAGCCATGGTCGATGTATAGGATCTATTTTAGATGGTTGCCCAGCAGGTCTTCCATTAAAAGAATCTGACATACAGCCAGAGTTAGATTTAAGAAAACCTGGCCAATCTACTATTACAACCCAAAGAAAAGAGGAGGACAAAGTAGAAATTCTCTCAGGTACATTTAATGGTTATACAACTAATGCTCCTATATGTATGGTAATTTGGAATAAAGATACAGACTCAAGACCATATGAAAAGATAAAAACAATTCCAAGACCAGGACACTCTGATTATCCTGCTATGGTAAAATATGGTGGATATTCAGATTATAGAGGGAGTGGTAGATTTTCTGGTAGATTAACAGCAAGTTTCGTAATGGCAGGAGCCATAAGTAAGAAATTATTGAAATATGTTCTAGGAATCGAAACAATTGCTTATACTACTCAAATAGGAGAAATATCTATTGGCAATATTTCTTTTGAGAATGCAAAAGAATGCCGTTATACTAATGAAGTAAGATGTCCTGATCTATCGATTGCAGAAAAGATGAAAGATTCAATTATGCATGCAAGAAGTTCAGGAAATTCGTTAGGAGGAATAGTAGAATGTGTTACTGTTGGATTACCAGTGGGATTAGGAGAACCTATTTTTTCATCATTAGAATCAGATTTAAGTAAAGCATTATTTAGCATTCCTGCTGTTAAAGCAGTAGAATTTGGTTCTGGTTTTGAAGGAACAAAAAAGACAGGTTATGAAAATAATGATTTATTTATAAAAGAAGAAGGAAAAGTATTAACATTAACCAATAATTCTGGAGGCATATTAGGTGGATTATCTAATGGAATGCCTCTGATGATAAGGATAGGATTTAAACCTGCAGCCTCAATTGCAAAACCTCAAAAAACATTAGATTTATCTTCAAATTCTTTGGTAGATCTTCAAGTCCCTGGCAGACACGATCCTTGTGTTGTTCCACGTGCTCCTCCTATTGTTGAAGGAATTGTATCCATAGTTTTGTCTGATCATGCAATTAAAGCTGGATTTATTCCCATGGTTCTAAAGGGTTTTTGAAATGGTTGAACAACAGAACTTGGATGATCTAAGAGAAGAAATGCGGAATATAACGAGCCAAATTATTAAATTGGTCCATGATAGAATGGAAGTAGCAAAAAAAATAGGCAATATTAAACAACAATTGAAAATTGAAATAGAAGACGAAAAGGTAGAGCTTGATATAAAAAAAACTGTCCTCAAACTTACCAAAGAGATAGGGATGGACACTAAATTTTCTGGGAGACTATTGAATCTTCTTCTTTCTGAATCTGTAAAATTACAAAATGTTCAAAATACTAGTAACAAAAGTTCTACTCATATTGCTATATTTATGAAAGCTAAAGAGCTTGAAAAAACTGGAAAGAAAATAATCCATATGGAAGTTGGTGAACCTGATTATCCTCCTCCTTTAAAAGTTAAGGAGGAATTAGCAAAAATATATGACAATAAAAGATACCATTATACTGAAATTTCGGGCCTATCACAACTTCGGCAAGCGATATCTAAAAAATTTGCGAATATTGTTCCAGAACAAGTATTAGTTACGCCAGGAGGTAGGTTTGCAGTTTTTTGTGCAATTAGCTCGCTCTTGAATTCTGGCGATGAAATAATTAATATTGAACCGTCATGGCCTGCTTATAAAGAATGTGCAGATTTTATTGGTGCTAAAACAAGAGTATTAAAAACTACTCTTGAAGATAAATGGGCGCCTAATTTGAAAATGCTAGAAAATCTAATAAATATTAACACAAAAATGATTATACTAAATTATCCTAACAATCCGACAGGAAAAATACTTGATTCTCACTTACTAGAGAAAATAGTTTCTATAGCAAGAGAATATAATTTATTTATTTTAAGCGATGAGGTTTATTCAGACTATTCATTTGGTCAATACAATAGTATTCTAGACTATCAATATGATAAAAGCATTATGGTATCGTCTTTTTCAAAGACTTATGGAATGACAGGATTCAGAGTAGGTTATGGAATAGGCAATACCAATATAATATCGCAAATGCGCAAAGTTCAGGCTACATCTATTACATCTGTAGCAGAACCAATGCAATATTCGGCTTTAGTAGCAATAGGTGATGATATTCAAGGAAATATTGATTCTATTCAATCACGACTAAATCTTATTTGCAAAAGGTTGCAAGAAATGAAAACAGAATTCATTGTTCCTAATGGTGCAATGTATGTCTTTCCAAAGATTTTAGCTAAAAACTACTCGGATGATATTTCTTTAGTATATGATTTATTGCAAAATGGGGTAGCAATAGCGCCAGGAAGTGGATTTGGAAATTCTTATAAACAATTTATTAGAATTTCTGCATGTCAATCACCAAAATTGTTAAATGAGGGTTTGGACATTCTGGAAAAATATCTTAAATAAGGTAATCAAACTAATATGAAAGAAATTGCTATTATCGGGGCAGGAGGTAGAATGGGGTCTTGGATCACAAAGTATTTTGTAAATAATAAAAACTTTAGTATAAAAGTATATGATAAAAATATGGATTCAATTGAGAGACAAGTAAATATAAAAATTGAAATTGATTTTAATATGTGTATTAAAGATTCTGATATAGTAATTTTATGTATTCCATTGAGAATTTCACCACAAATGATAGCAGAATGTTCTCAAAAAATGAAACCAAATTCAGTTTTAATTGATATCTCTTCTATTAAAAGTAAATCTTTTAAATCTCTGGCTAAAATTCAAAATTCTATTTCGCCAATTTGTATACATCCTATGTTTGGTCCAGGAGCATCTCATATCTCGCCCTTAAAGACTATATTCATTCCAGTCAGAAACTATACAAAAGAAGTCGAGTTTGTAAGGCAATTGTTTCCAAATTTTGAAATTTTACCAATTGAAAATGCCATTAAGCATGACCATATTATGGCTGTGGTTTTGGGTTTAAATCATTATATGAATATAATATTTGCAGATGTCATTTCATCACACATATACAAAAATTTAGAATTTTATTCCGGAAATACATTTAGAATACAATATATTTTAGCAGAAAGTATTTTAAATGATGATATAGACTTACTAAATTCTTTATTCATAGAAAATCCATTTATTAAAAAAGAAATAAAAAATTTTCATAAAAAATTCTTAAAATATTCTCAAATGGTCAATGATAAGAATGACAAAAAATTAACAAAATATTTAAAAAATATTAAATCTACTCTTGAAGAATACCATGATCTAAATTCCTCCTATGCAAAAATGTATAAATTTATTGATTTACTCAATAACAATAAAAATTGAAAAGTATCAAATAGACTATGGATCTTATTGATTGTGAATTATCTTTACCTGTCTGATATTATCGAAAAATATTAAATACTTCAGCGATACAGCTTAACTAATTAGTTAATTCTATTCTTAGTTCAAGATAATTAATGAAGTATCCATTTCCTGGATCAAAATTTTTCAAGAGTAATTTCTTATTTAATTTTATCCCATATTATTTGGATAAATACCTGATATTTGTCATTATTTATAGATTTTCAAACTGATAAGGATGTTTAAATATAATATGAAAAGTTTATCTTTTCTACTTGAAATTTGGGTAAGAATCAAGTAATAAGTTTCTATTATTCAATACCTAATTATAAACAAAAAAGAAACTTATTTCATAACTAGAGCTGCTGTTTCAGTTAGATATTTAATAGTATTGTCTTCATTAATGAAGACATTGTTATATTTTACCTTATAAATTTCAATTTTTTTTCTTAAAATTAATTTGTCAGTGAAAAATTCATCATGGGAATTACCAAATAAAAATACAAGTTTTTGGTAAATTCTATTTACATCGTACTTCTTTGCTAATATAACAAAAGTAATATATTGACCAATCTTTAATCCGCCATCTTTAATGGCTCGAGATATTTGATTAGTTCCCATAACCCTTAACAAAAAATCTAATTCTATCTTATCTGAACACATTATATTCCTTCTTTTTGCTAAATTTGAGATTTGCAGAATCTCAAAAAGATGTTCATAGTTATAAATAATATCAATATCTAATGCTTGTATGAAACTATCTGGAAACTCCTTTCTCAATTTATCCATTATTTTAAAATCTTTAGCTTGAGGGAAAAAGACAGTATGAAAATATAGATACTTGTTTCCTAGTCTTAACAAACTCAAAAGTTCTTTATTCCCAATAACCTATCCACCATGGACAATTGTGACTATTGTAATGACATCCCCAGATTTTATAATTGTCTCTTTACCACCACTAACTGAGGAATCGACTCCATTAACAGTTATAATTAGATTTTGTTCATGTAATATTTTGGTATTCCTAGATTCATTTTTTAGTTCTTCAATAATTTCTTTAACAGTAGACTGTGGTTTATCAATGACCATGGAAGTTTTTCCTGTTGCAAATTTTACTCCACCTAATAGTTTTAGTGTAATCAAAGTATTTAACTTTCTTCCATTTGACTTTCCGAGGAATCAGAATGAGATTTTTCCTGATCGGCTTCTCGTGTAAGTTTAGATGTTATATATCCTGCCATCTTATTTCTTAGAATTTTAGATCTTATTATTGCTAAACTTAAAATTGTTTTCTTATTTTCTTCAAAATTTGTACTAAATCTATCAGGATAATTTTCCAAAAGCTGGATTGATAATCTCTTTACACGATCCATAGAATTAATGTATAAAAATTTGACTATTTTATCTTTGTGATTGTTGTCAATATAAACCCTAAAAATTTCAATATATATATATATCTATAATAATATTTTTAAGGTAATATACATGCAATTGTAATTGCCCATCTAAATATAATTAAACATATCAATTTTAGAGCAGTTAGTATGAATTTTTCTATTTACTAAATAAAACATAAAATGAACGTCACATTTATTTTCCAGTATTCTATATCCATAAAAATTTAGATGAGGAACTCATTCATTCTTTAAAGAAAAATACACAATATATTTCGCTGTTCATTGCAGCCTTATAATTTATACTTTTCAATCATAATACTAATATTAATAATAACTTCAGACTAAACTATTTGATAAAAATTTTTTTCAATTTAAATTGTTTATCTATATTCTCTAGTATAGTCATTATCAAGCTCTCCACCACTCAAATCCAATAAATTCAACTGTTCGATCTCTTATTCTAGGTATTGCAATAATAAATTGTTTTTTGACGGTTGTGGCTAGTCGGCCTACAAGAACAATTGTTGAAGCAGTAATTAGTTCTTCCTTTGTCAAAACTTGTATCAGAAAAGGCGCATGATCAATTCCAGGACCTCGTTCGTACACTGCAAAATCACATCCAAATTTTATCCCTGGAGAGACAATATAGCCTTGGTTTCTTAAATTTTGAAATACAACATATTTTGAGTCAAATTTATCATATTGTTTTTTACAAATCATTTTTAAATCTTTTAAAGATAAGACTTTATCATTTAATGTTATTTGTAATTCTCCTTTTTGAATTAAATAGTAACTTTCAATTAAATCTAAAATAAGAGGAGATTCAAAATTAGTTCCTTTTGGTTTTGGTATTCCTAATGGTTTGCCATAATAGCCATTTCCAAAAAGATATCTAGATTTCTCAATATTCTGAATTATTATTCTATTTTCTACAAGTTTTCCTTGTATCTTTTTAGATTTCATTATTTTATTATAAACTCACACAAATATTGAGCCGTTATCAAACATGTTTCAACACTTATTGCCAATTCATTCATTTTTCCATAGAGTATGAAATCAAGAGACTCTTTTTTATAGGTTTTTTTATCAAAAGATTTTATTAATGTGTTCCTAGCCGTAATTACTAGAAATTCTTCATATAGCATAAATTATCAATATCTACTACTTTATTATATTTTTTTTAATAATTTTGATAGAATTATTGCTTTCTTCTTTTCTTCTAAAAAGGTAAAGTAGCAGTATTCAAGACTCCATAGTCATAGTTGTTACCTTTTGAAGGAGTGCTAATTTTTGTCTGTACTTATCTTTCTCCTCTATAGCCTCAATCAAAGCCTTATAACAGGTTAATGCTTCTTTTTGAATTAAAATTTTAAAAGAAAGGATTTTAAAGAAATTAAAACAAATTTTTTTCATTGATGATATTTTCTCGAATTTCTATCATATCTCTTAATATCGCACTAGCAGTTTCTATTCCACCAGCCCCTCTACCGATTATTGTCTGATTCCCTGCATATTCCAAGGAAAACGTCACAGAATTTAATGTTCCATTGACACAGATAGGATCTAATTTTGATACTTCCATAGGCTTAACTACAAGTTTTTTGTTTTCACAGCTAGCAATGAGTTTGATAGCATTTCCTTTTTCTAATGCTTTGGAAACTTCTTGAGTCTTCACTTTTGTAACACCAATTCTATTAACATCTTCAAGTGCAACTTTCATTCCCATCAACCAGTTAGCCATTATTACCAATTTCGCAGCAGCATCGAACCCATCTATGTCTAAGGAAGGGTCAGTTTCCGCATAACCTTTTACTTGAGCATCCTTTAGCGCTTCTTTGAATGTCAATCCTTCTTCCATTTTACTCAAAATAAAATTTGTTGTTCCATTAAGTATACCTTTAAAAGAAACAATTCTATCGCCTTTTAAGCATCTCTTAGCAAATTCAAGAATTGGAGTTCCTCCTCCCACTGTTCCGCTAAACTTAAACATTATTCCGTTATATTCAGCTAATTCTATAAGAGAAGGAAAAGCTACTGATAGCGGTCCTTTATTTACTGTAATCACATTTTTACTATACTTCATGGCTGACGTAATATGGGATAAACCTGGTTCTCCATCTTTTAGATTAGTAGGAGTCAGTTCTATAACTATTTCTGCATCGATATTTTCAATTATTTGTATAGGATCTAGTCGCGATGTTTTATTGGTATAATATTCACCAACTGTTCCTTTATTTTTTTTTATTTCTAAAAGCCTCTGTATATCTAAACCAGAGGTATCAATTGCAGAACCTTTATTGTCAACGCAGGCTACGATCCTAGGTTTCATCCCATAAAGATTATATAAATCTACTAATTTAGAAAGCAATAGTTTAGTAAAACTTTGACCTACAATTCCATATCCAATTAAAATTATTCTCAATTCTAAATAACAATATGATAAATAATGATATACTTATATTTTATAATCAAAAGTATTAGAGGACTCCTACTAAATTGTGACGAAAACTTAATTTTTAAATTTGGGTTGGATCTTATTTGCTGAAAGGTCAACAATACGCTCTCTTGGATCTCAAACTAAATAGAATAAACTTTAACTTGTCTACATGACGAAAATGAATGTATAGAAAGAATAATTTGATAGAACTAATCCTTATTCTAGTTATAATTGGATTTGGGTCAGGTATTATAGGCTCGCTCATAGGAGTCGGTGGCGGTATAATAATGTCACCGGTTTTAACATATATGGGATTTTCTCCTGCCGTAATTGCAAGTTCTAGTCTAATTGCCGTATTTGCGACTAGTATATCATCTACATTAACATATATTAGAAAAAAGTATATCAACTATCGGCTTGGAATACTACTAGCTTTACCGGCTATACCTGGATCGATAATAGGAGGATTTTTTTCTAATTTTATCTCGTTAGAGTATTTTAAAATTTATTTCGCTGTATTATTGACATCGGTAGGACTGTATATATTTTTTAAAAACAAAATTATAAATAAAACTCTAGATAGAACTCCAAAACCTCTTTTTTATTTAATTTTAGTTTTTGGAACTTTTGGTGCAGGAGTTATATCGAGTTTTTTTGGCATAGGAGGAGGAATTATTTTTGTTCCAATCTTAGTTATAATTTATAAACTCAAAATGCTCAATGCTAGTCCTACAGCTCAGTTTACACTATTGATAAGTACAATAACAGGACTGTTGACTCATATTCTTCTAGAACACCCAGACTATAGTTATGGAATTGCTCTTGCTTTTGGTGCTTTTTTCGGTGCACAGTTAGGTTCAAGATCAATTCATCTAATTAACGAAAATATATTGAGCAAATTATTATCTTTTTCTTTAATAATTGTAGCAATTAATATGATAATAGATTATATAAAAAACTTTAAATGACATTTCAGGTTTTGGAATTCTCCCATTTAGAGTAAGTTGATTTATTAGTTATATTTTCATCTATCATCACAGAATATAGTTGTTGTATAAAGCGGTTTTTTGAATTCTTATGAATAGGATTGGTAATATGATTCTCAATATCATTAACGTAAATTAATACATCACATATATTACAATGAATTTTTTCTTCCATAACCATAGTTCTTTTATTATGTAAATATATCATTTGTATTAACAGTAGGTGGATAAAACACCTTAGATATTAATTCCTTAAATAAATCTATGTGAAAGTTGGGAAAAGTTAAAATTCATCCATCTGTCAAATTCAGTGATTAGGATTAAATAAAATGAAATATCCAAAAGTTGTATTATCTGCTGATCGTACTTTAATGTCTCCTTATCGGGGAATATCTCTAGCTTCTTTTTTTGGTTGTGCTCCTGCTTTGGATTTCAATAGAACTAAAGATTCATTCTGGTATTATATATTAAAAAATCAAGTAACCCCAAGGGTGCTCTTTGATTTCATTTGCAATCCTGTTGGGCATAATAATGGTAGAGCAAATTTTGCTCCTTATGGATTGAGAAAACTAGAAGCATCTCTATTAAGAGATGGTTATAATCCAGATGACGTCGTTGTTGCCCATCCTGATTATATAGAGAAATTTATTGGTCCAGAAACAGAAGTAATCGGTACATATGAAATGGATCCATTGGGCATGGGTCCAGTTACTATGACTTTTACATTTGGAAGGAAAACTATGTCTTATGATGAATTATATAACAGAGAATTACATTTGCGGATAAACTCTGCTAAAAATAGGAATGGTAGTAAAGCAAAGGTTATAGTAGGTGCATCGGGTACTTGGCAATATAACTACGATCCTGCTAAAATAGAAGAATATGGCCTTTATGGTATTGTTGAAGGAGATCTTGGAGGAATAGGGCCTGAATTAGATGGAGTGGGAGCAAGATTTTTTGATGCAGTCATTAATGGGGAATTGGATACTTCCAATCCATTCAAAAAAAGTGAATTCAAAGTCGAAATTAAAGAATTTGTGAAAAGTGATAGAAAATATCATGGCCGATTCTTTCACTATTCTGATGAACCCTCTATAGATGAAATACCCAATATTATCAATCCAAGTATGCATGGAATGATTGAGGTTATGAGAGGATGTGGACGTGGCTGCAAATTTTGTGATGTTACTTTACGCCCATTAAGATATTATCCAGTTGAAAAAGTACAAAAAGAAATAGAAATAAACATGAAATATGGAGGTCTTAAAAACGCTTGGATTCAAAGTGATGATATTTTTGTTTATGGTCTTAATCCTCGAACTACAAAAAATATGCAGCCAAATAGAGAAGCAATTGAAGAACTTTTTCAAGGAATTATGGATACAGGCATAGAACACACAAATCCTACACATGGAACCCTAGCTGGTGCTATTGCTGATGAAAGACTTATTCCAAATGTTTCAAAGATAATTAAATCAGGTCCAGATAATTTCATAGGCATTCAATGTGGTTTAGAAACTGGTAGCATAAGGTTAATAGGAAAATATGCTGATAGAAAATTAGCGCCATTCAAACCGTCTGAATGGCATTGGGTAGTTAAAGAAGGAGTTAAAACATTAAACGAGCATTATTGGGTTCCTGCATTTACGCTTATTATGGGATTAGATAATAACGAAAGTGTCGAGGATAGCTGGGAGACAATCAGACTTATACATGAACTAGAAACTGAGCAACCCGATTCTAAATTTACTGTAACGCCCCTTACTTTTGTTCCAATTGGATTACTAGAAAAATCAAGTTTTTTTGACATAGGCAACACAATGGATCCTGGAAAATTAGGGGTAATGTACAAAACCTGGCAACACAATTTTAAATATGGTATACAAAAATTTATGTCAAAAGTAGGTAGACATAATACTATCAAAAATACGTTCTTTTCTGGCTTGGCAAAAACATTAGGTGGAATTCCGTTATCATCAATGGAAAAATTTGCGAGAAGTAAAGGACCTGAACATGAAAACGCTATTGAAAAGATCAAAGCGAATTATTGGTAGATCAAAAAATTTTGCATTAAGAATAGTACAAAATAACCATAAAAATTATTTTTTGGCTCCAATGTTCCTATTCTTTAATCTCATTTTTTGACTGTGGCATTTTCTGCATCTTTCTGAAGAAATGGGATTTCGACCTCCACATTTAAAACATATCTTATAGAATAATCTTCGATGTTGTGCAATTTGTTTTTTTATAGCATCAGTTATTGGCATAAATTCAAAGAGAATGATTAAGTTATTTGTATTTTTCTCTTTCATATTGTATTAGCTCAGCTAAATAATGAGTTCGTATCACCTATCAATACAGTTCTTTATTCAATTTACCTTGTTTTGGATTAAAACTCTGCTATTATATATGGTCATTTTCTTACTAAGAGTATATATAAGGAATTTCTCTTAAAATATGAGTTATTTTATTGAATTAAATCTTTATAATTGAATTTATATCAGTTTTACAAATAAATTGATAACGTAACAAATTAATCAAATTAGGTAGACCGTGAAGGATGTTGGCGACTTTGTAAATGTTATATTATTATCTTTGATTCTAGCATTTACTAAAGAAATAATAGGGTAGTATCGCGCAAAGATTATGTAATAGTCAAACAGTCAAAAATTTAGATTCTTTATTTTCAATTTAAAGATCAAGTTAATCGTATAAAATTTTGTGATTGCTAGGAGAAGTGGTTTAATCACAATTTATATTATAATATTAATAGGAAGAAAAAGTTGATAATATGCTTACATTACATTACAATAATTAGGTGAGATATATATCCCACAACCATTTATAATTTGTTTAACTGGAATGCCTGGTGCAGGGAAATCAACAGTAGCCGAGGCAATAAAAGATGAAGGTTTTATTCTGTTAACTATGGGAGATTGCGTTAGAATGGAAGCAAACAGAAAAAATCTACAATTAACTGATAAAAACTTGGGAACTTTAATGTTAGATTTACGAAATATGTATGGTCAAGGTGCAATTGCTCAGCTGGTAATTAATCAAATACACGAAAAATATTTTGATCCTCAATATAATAAATTTATAATCGACGGGATAAGAAGTATTCATGAAGTCGAATTACTGAAAACAATAGGAATAGTGAAGACTTTAGCAATACATGGATCAGTTTTTACTAGATTTCAGCATTTAAAAAATCGTTCTAGATCTGATGCTCCTTCTACTCTCGAAGATTGCATAATTAGGGACAAACGAGAATTATCGGTTGGATTAAGTGAAGTAATAGCATTTGCAGATGAAATGATATCTAATAACGAATTAACATTAGAGGAGTTAAAGAAACAAGTTAAATTCATTGCGAAAAAATGGATAAATTCATTAGATAGTTAAGTTATTAAAGAAAATATTCGAAAAACAAAATTTCCTAATTTACAAATCGAAATAGAGGTATCGTGTAAAGTTAATCCTACAGAATCTGAGACTTTAATAAGCAAGGCAATTAATTCTATTTTGGACGGTATAAATTTAGAATTTAAATATGGAGATAGGTTAGTAGGTAAAACTGGTAACATGGAAGTGTTAACCACTATTTATAACCAGGTTCGTGATAGATCAATTACATCTGTGCTTCGTAGATTATTACTTTCTAATTTAGAGCAATCTTCTACTTGGTTTTATATTAACAAGCAGGTATCAACATTGGGAGTCATTGTATTAGTTGATGATGAATTCGAATCACCCTTAGGACCAATTCGAATAAACCTTAAGAGTAATAATATTGATAGAGTTATAGAATGGCTATGCCCAGAATAATACTTCACTATATTAATATTATTAATTTTCCTTATCTTTTTATTTTAATAAATGCAACGATATAGGCATATCATTAATTTTGACACCTTATTCTATTACATGTATTAGTTCCGATAATGCTCTTTTTGGTTTAGGTTGTAATACTTTTTTTGGATAACCAATACATAAAATGGAAGATGGAAGAAGGTCTGTACCTATGGTTTCCATGACTTTTATTTCGTCAATCATCCCAATCCAGATAGAACTAAGACCTAGAGAATGAGCAGCTAATTGAGCATAAGCAGCAGCTAGTGTTGCATCTTGTATGGAAAATTTTTTTAAAGTTTGAGATGGGAATGTCATTTTAACTCTACTTGGGTTCATACAGAATACCAATACTACAGGAGCATTGACATATGGTTGATTATTTGCTGCCCCAACCAGTTTAATTTTTATGTTTTGATTTTTAATATGAAAAATATCAAATCCTTGAAACCCACCTGCAGTAGGAGCAGTGTCTGCAGCTGCAAAAATTATATCTAACTTCCATGCTTCAACATCTTTACTCTCAAATTTTCTTTGAGAACGTCTATTTAACATAATGTTATAAATATTAGTGTTTAAAATTTCTTCAGATTCCAAGTCTTGGATACCCGTTTCTGATTGAGGATATAATCTATCTTGTGGTTTAGTTTCCTTAAATAACTTGTTGAGTATGTCTTTTGGATTCGACATATAATTATAACCTTCTAGTCAATAGAAAAACTTTTTCGGAATGTTAGAATACATTCTATCATAGTATAACAAGGCATTTTAACTCTAATATTTTCAATCCGTAAAACCATATAAAATTGCCTTCTCAATTCAGTAGTACTTGCCATACTAATTAGAGTAATGAAAATAAATTCAAAAAAAACTTGAATTGGCAAAATAATTGAAAGCTATAGTTAATTAATAAATTAATACTATTGGTAAACTTGTACTTTAATCTTTAAAAATAGAATCTTATTCCAAGATTTCTTTCTTTGCAGTGTTCGATTAACACAAAATTTTCATTCATTTTTTCTATTTCCTCTTGAAATCATTTTTTATTGTTATTAATTGTTCACCATATCGTAACAATATAAAAATAAGTTGTAATAGTAAATATTTATAGATCAAAAATATATTATATTTCGATAATCTAGAAATTATTTCAATAAACTCTTAAATTAATGCTTATTGTTGTTTTATTGACATGGGCTCGTAGCGCAGACAAAAGGGCGTAAAATGGATAGCGCGGATGCCTCCTAAGCGTCAGGTCAAGGGTTCGAATCCCTTCGAGCCCGTTTTTATAATTCAACTTAACTCGGCACTCTCTTTATGCTTTTTATGAAAGAAGGTGTATGAATAGAAATAATATTCAATCAAGAAAAACTTCCATTATAATTACCTGTGTAGAGTATATGCTTGACTAAAATTGTTAACATAATTAAATGGCTAGATTTTTAAAATTGCTATAAATATTAAGTCAAGAATTTTTTAGAATTACAATAATTTATTAACGTACGTTAAATTATAAGTGAAACATAATGAATATTATAGGATAGTGAAGAATGTCTCTCTTATGTTCTTTTATAATTTTGATTATTTTTGAATAAAGAGTACCATTGCTCAAAAACATTTGCATTAAATTTCACAATCGTATCCAAAGTTTTAGTATAATTTTTTATACCGTCACCTGCTACTTCAAAGACATTTGAAATAAATTTATTATTGATATTGTTAAATTCTATAAAATTATTTGTAATTTCATTTGATTGTCTGCTTAGCTGTTTTGAAAAAGTGGTAGTAGAACTAGTATCCAGGGTCTCATATACTTGTTTTTGAAAACCAAGGGTAGAATTAATAATGTTTTTTGTACCTTCAATGAATCTCATTTGAAGATTTGAAATTGCTTGAATGTAAGCTGGTTGTGTTTTAGCTATCTCATTGACTATCTTTGTGGTATCTTCTTTTATTGCATTATAAAAATTGTATCCATTATTCTGTTGTGCAGAATCGTTAGAGTATTTGCGATTGTCCTCTTTATCATGAGAATTTGTCATATTTTGTCAATTAATAGTTGAGAGACGAAACTATTTATAATTTTGGTCATGTATATTGTAAGTTTAAAGTTATATTGTTAGTTTATATATTAACACAAATAATAGTTATCAGTAAAATCAAAGAATTAAGCATTTAAATAATATATAGCTTATACTGTCACTATTATGACTTATGATTACGATGCTGGAACGCTAAGATGCCAAATTTGCGCTATGGAATTTCCGTCTAGAGCCGAAGCAGAAACTCATTATAAGGAAGTCCATTCAAAGGAATATACTTCTATTGGGGAATAAAATAAGTAAATTTGATACTCTCCTTTTAGTAACGTTATAATTCTATCAAAATAAAATTAAACACAAAAAGATATATAATTTTTCATACATAGAATGGTATATGATTGATAGTGTCTCTTTTAACGAAAATTCTAATATTCCTTTTGAAGTAGTATTAGAAAAATATCAGGAATTTTGGAAAAAATTCTCTAATATACCAAAGTTTAGTCCATTTTCTTTACCAGAAGAAACATCAAATCTTGTTCAAAATTTACAAGATCTTCTACTAATTACCTCAAAAATACAATATTTCAATTTAAATTATGTATCTCAAATTAATAAAACATACACAGAGGCGTTAGACAAAATATCTCCAAATAAATCCGAATACTCAATTCAGTCTGAACACGATTTAAAGAAATACAGAACTTTTCTTCTTGGAACTCTCGAAGAATCGTTTACGAACTTATTCCAATCTAGAGAATTCGGAATCCTTGTTTCTGATTTAATGGCTGCTTATTCTGAATATAATAAATTACTGAGAAATATATCCAATCCCTACTTATTATCTTTAAATCTCTCGTCTAAAGATGATGTAGATATCCTTCTTAAAGATATGCAAGAATTGAAACGCGAAGTGCGAAATTTAAGAAAAAGTATAGATATTATATTGAGTGAAGATAATCAAGTTGCTAAATAACACTACTACTAATCCTACAAGCAAAGAAAAACATCCAAATCTATCTATTTCTATAGATAAATACAACGAAAATTTAACAGAAAGGATAGATAAATTCACACAACTTTATCAAAATCCTAAGGATATTGATGTGGGGAGGACTGAGCATCAAATCATAAAAGAAACAAACATCTATCGGTTATTGCATTACAAGCCAATTTTTAAAAGACCCATTAAAACTCCTATCTTAGTTGTATATGCCTTAATTAATAGATCTTATATATTAGATTTACAAGGTGATAAAAGTTGGATCAAGAATCTTTTATATCAAGGATTTGATGTTTATCTTATTGACTGGAAACCACCCACTGTAAACGACAAGTATGTTAACTTTGACGATTATGTAAATGAATTCATTGATGATTGCGTTAACCTAATTATAAATCAAGGTTCTGTAGATAAGATAACTCTACATGGATATTGCATGGGGGCTACAATGTCGGTAATGTACACCACTTTGCATCAACGTAAAATTAAGAATTTGATAACTTTAGCACCAGTAATTGATACGAGCAAAGATTTCACAGTGATAGGAAATTTTGGCAGAACCATGAATGTTGATAGAATTATCGACTCAGTAGGTAATATGCCCCCTCAATTACTTCGTACATGTTTTTCGGCGCTTAAACCATTTAAACAAGGCATGAACAAATACTTCACACTTTTAGAGCATATTGATGATAAAAAATTCGTTCAAAACTTTTTAAGAATAGAAAAGTGGTTATATGATGTACCTCCTATAACAGGAGAAGTTTTTAAACAATGGATCAAAGATATCTACCAAAATAATCTTTTAGCAAAAAATAAATTGAAACTAGGATCTAAGATAATAGATTTATCAAAAATTTATATCCCTGTGTTAAACATAGTTGCTGACGAAGACCATCTTGTTTCACCTGAAGGTAGTGCCGCATTAAACAATCTAGTATCCAGTAGCGATAATAGATTAATGAGGTTCCCTACTGGTCATGTTGGTTTAATTGCTAGCAGCTATTCACAATTAAATGTCCTTCCAAGAGTTGGAAAATGGTTGTTCTCTAGATCTGATAAATAATAAGGTAGCTCACTATGTTAATTGAAATTTAGCATCTTTTAAATGGTATATTAAAAATTGGAGGCCAAGATAGTAAAAATTAACAATTTTG
>DAIPKY010000084.1:0-6340 GCA_036769505.1 Nitrososphaeraceae archaeon | reverse complement strand
AAACAATATTTTATTGTAATAATGGTTCTTTTCATGGTTTTGGATATAAGAAAATATTTTCCTTCCAAATTTATAAGAAGGAGTGCAGGTACGTCTCATTAGGATACCAATAACAACCGTTTTTTGTTGCTAAACAAAACGATGAACATTTTAGTTTTTGTAAATTTTGATATGAATACTATAACAATATATCGTTCACTGCAACTTTATATGCTAATGAAAAAAATAATAATAATGATAACAAAAAAATATAATAGATAAATTTACAATTTAGAAAACCATTAATTCATTAACTAATCTCTCCTATTGAAGTACATTATCTTTTTTTTAATTACTATTTATATGATTTATTTAAAGTTAAAACATTGTAATTTATGATAATAGAGCGATATAGCAGTATTGTAGTTCTGAATTGGTTTTCTTTCTTTCTTTTTTGAAGTTGATAATTTTAAATAATAAAAAATAATATATCAAACAATTCTACGTTATGAAAATTATCTCAAACTGTTATAAAACATGATAAACTACCTTTTTTGATGAAGAGGATCTTTACAATTTCAATCTCCTTAATCGCTATTCTAGCCATAGGTCTTACAGGCATCAACAACAATAACATTAACAATAGCAATAGCAACAATATCGGTACTGCATTTGCTCAAATGGATCCAGAAGATCCTGCAATGATGGAGGATATGGAAATGAATGACCAAGATATGATGACAACAATGTCAAATCAATCAGAAGGGATGAAGATGATGAATTGGACGGGAACAATTGATGTAAAATCTACCATTGGTGAGGCTTTCAAATCTAAAGTTACTGTTAACATAATAGATGCAATAAATGCAGCACAAACTAATGTTGGAGCAAATTCTTTCGTCAAGAAAGCAGAGTTAACTCCTGCACATGGATATTTAGTATACAAGATACTGGTAGTAGATGAAAATATGAAAAAATATAAAGTCATTGTAGATCCAGGAAATGGACAAGTTTTGATGAAGAAGGAAGTTACGTGGTATGATGATGATGAACATGAAAAAATGAAATATGGTGGAGAAAAATACGACAAATACAGCGGTCACGATGATAACTATGATAAAAACAAAATGATGAAAATGACGAACGACATGAAATACTAAATAAAAGTATTTTTAACTAACAACAAATTATCAACATATTCAATCTTTTTTTATTTTCACAATCTCAATACATGCAATTAATCTATATTACTAGTTCACAGGTAGCAGTTTCAATATGTCATATATTTTTCTAAAAAAGGACTAAAATTATTTCAAATTTTTTCAAATTTCAGTTCCTCATTGATCTCTAGTTTTCAATTCTTTATTTTTAGAATTCATTATTTATATGAACTAAGAATTAATCTTTTTCCAATTCCAATCATTTATTTAGAAAATCTGCAAAACAAATGAGATTTCGAAATCTATTAACTATATTCATACTATTTTGAGACTAAGAATTGTGAATTTGAACTTACTATAAAGTAAAAGCAGCGGTTATTTTTAAAATTTATATAGAATTTTCAAGACTATTAGCAATACAATTACTTACATTGATATAATTCAATATCCAAATATATCAATAATATAAAATCTTGCTCTGCATAGTAAAATCATTAAATAAAGAAGAACACATCTTATATTGAAAGAACATTAAAAAAAATAACAATGACAGAAATGTCCAAAGCAGAAATTGGAAGATTTCTTACGAAAGGAACATTTACAGCAAAACTCGCTACAGTTAAGGAAGATGGAAGTTCTCATGTTGTTCCAATTTGGTTTGTATTAGAAAAGAAGAGTAGAGACAAAGTAGGAAATATTATTTTTACAACTGGTAGCACATCAGTCAAAGCAATCAATATTCAGAGAGATAATAGAATAAGTATTTGTATAGATGATCAGATACCACCATTTTCTTTTATAACAATATTTGGCACAGCAAAAATATATCCTTATAAACAAAAGGAGGTTTTAAAATGGGCTACTAAAATAGCAGAACGCTATATGGGGAAAAGTAATGCAGAAGCATATGGTAAAAGAAATAGTGAAGAAGGTTTAGTTCTAGTAATAATAAAACCCACAAAAATAATTGCAGAAAAAGATATAGCTAGTTGGGATGAATGAGGTATAACTAGTTAAACGGACAAGTTTTACAGAATGAAAAGTCTATTGATGTAATCTATAATAGTATAGAAAAGTGAAACAATAATTGTTTCTATATTTTTCTCCTTACATAGTTTCGTCCTTGTATTCTATAATTTTGTATTTTACAGTGGTTTTAAGAAACTGAAGTAGTGTTTTTTGAAATCTATGATAAGACAAAGTGTGACTTCTGATTTTTATATTCTTATTACTATTCACTTTCAGCTTTTTCCTAATAGTAGTTTCTATTTAGATGTTCAAGAATTAAAGTATAGATTCAATTATTGTCTAACCATAAAAGATCTATAAACATTTTTCTTCTACCACTTTCTTCAAAGTCGTTAACCGAAATAAAGCCCCATTTTTTGTAAATTTCAACTATATTATCATCAAAAGCTTGTAAAATTATTATTCTGCATCCTGTGTATTTTGATAGAAATAATGCTTGCTTTATTACCCAATCTTTCATTATCGTTCCAATACCTTTTTCTTTGTATTCTATATGTCTAGCAATATGCCCAATTAAAAGTCCAGGTACATAGTCACGTGTAGTTGTTAAATTGGACAATCTCTGATGCTCGAATCTTCCAAGTTGACTCATAGCCAGAGTAATAAAACCTATAACTTTTTTCTTGTATACAAATAAGAATATTTTTCCTATGTTTTCATTTTCATCTTTTTGTGCAGTATTTAATAAATAGTTAGTCAATTGATCATTTTCACAACTAAAATCTGAAAAGTTAATTGAATTTTCTAAAGCTCTTGAATGAGAATAAACCTGGATATTAGAATGAGTTATTGACAATTAATAATTAGATAAAAGTTCTTATTTTGTTGCCATTGGTTATAGAATTTTGCATCATTTTCTTTTGGGTTTCAGTAGCAGGAGTATTTAATTTCTCTAGAAAAGATGCCCATTCTTTTTCTGTCAACAGGTGAGGATGATTCAGTGCCATTGTAATATATTGATAAATTATATTTGATATATAAATTATCATGAAGATATCTACTATTTCCCAAAATAATTTTTAATCTTTGACTAATTTTGAATCAATAGGAGGTATATTATTTACTATATTCAAAATTATTTAGACTGTTTCACCATTAATGAAGTTAAGAAACAAATGGGATATATAATAAGACCAATACTTTTAGACGTTATAATATGCTTTGTAGTTTGTTTAATCATCCATTTCAGGATTATATGCAATTATTTTAAGTTAAATTGAATAGGTTAGATTAAGAAATTGAGCTGCGTTTTGTTTTTCAATTCCTAAAGATTTAAAGAGTAACCACCTGATACTATGTTACCATATGTACTCTTTATCTACTAAATCATCCTGAAGGAAAAAATAATTGATTATGGGTTAGATCATGACTAATCTGGAAATTTATATAGAAAACCATAAAGACTTTGAACGTTATAATGAAAATGATCATATTGAGTGAGGAAGATTTTGTTAAGGTTTCTGAAACAATGGATATTCCACCTTCACATATGATAGAAATTCAAGTTGATGGAGAAAAGATCTGTCTAGTCAATGTTGAGGGAAAATTCTATGCTATTGGCAGTATTTGTACTCATGAAGGTGGTCCTCTTGCCGATGGTACTCTTGAAGGCTATGAGATTGAATGTCCATGGCATGGTTCCAAATTTGATGTAAGAACAGGTGAGGTTAAGAACCCTCCTGCAAGTGAACCAGAACCAAGATACGATGTAAAGGTAGATGGAACTAATCTATTAATTAAGAAACAAGGTAAAAGTAAACCTCCCCAGATTGAGCTAACCCTAATGGAAAAAGATAAAGTTAATGGTACTGATGTAGTGTCATTTAAGTTTAGTAAGGATAATGATGATCAAATAAATAACAAAACACTAAATTATAATGCAGGTCAATTCGCTTTTTTTGATATAGGTCAAGTCTATAATGATCCCAAAGGTCCCATCCGACATTTTACTATTTCATCTTCTCCAACAGAGAATTTTATAATGCTCACTACTAGAATCAGAGATTCTCCATATAAAAAGAGACTTTCTACCCTAGAAAAAGGTGCCAAAGTCAGTTTCAGAGGTCCTGAAGGACAATTTGTACTTCATCAGGATTATTCAAAATATACTGTATTTATTTCTGGAGGCATCGGTGTTACTCCATTTAGAAGTATGATAAAGTATGCTACAGATATGCAATTGCCACTACCAATAATAATGTTTGATTCCAATAGAGATCGCAACAACATCCTATTCAAAAAAGAATTTGATGATTGGGCAAGCATAAATAAAAATTTGAAAATTATCTATACCATTAGTGAAAAAGAAGAAGAGGAAGAAGAACAGCAGCAACACAACGAACAATCACCATTATCAACTGCAAATGATTGGAAAGGAGAATATGGAAGAATAGACAAAGCAATGATATTAAAGTACGTAGACACTAATGTACTGAATGATTCAATATTCTATATCTGTGGTCCTCCTAACATGCTAAAAGCTATGCAAACTTTACTTCAAGAGGATTTAGAAATTCCAAAAGAAAGAATCAAAGTTGAAGAGTTTACAGGTTACTGATGATGACTAATTTTTAATAAACTAATCCGAAAACTGTAGTTATTATTTTATCAAACTACCAAAGTTTTAGATAATTATCAATTAGTTTTAGGTGACTTTTTACTAGTATCATTATAAGAAATATTTTTATAAATTGAGAATAAAAAATGAATAGAAAAAATAATGACATTTAATAAAATATTTCTAGTATTACCAGCAACAACAATACTTCTTGTTTCAACAATACTTTCAATGACAACATCCAATAATGCCACCACATCAGCATTAGCACAATCAGAAGGAACAAATCAAACCATGCAGAATGCAGATCAATCAGCTAATCAAACAAGTGAAGCAATACAACAAAATCTTAGTCATGTTGTATCCAACATTAGCAAAGGGGCAAAGAGCATGGGATCAAATATTACTACTGAAATTGCAAAAGAAGTTGCTGAAAATATTGGGCAAAAACTACAAGATTTAGCAAAGTAATTCAACTTATCTTTTTTAAAACTGTTCTTTATTAATAATATTTTTCTAATTAATATTATTGGAATTTTTAACTGACTCACTAAGTAAATCATCAAAACTTTTGATTCTATCCTTGAAATACTGATTGGAGTATTTTAAAAATATTGATCCTAACAAAGTATAATTTTTTTAAATTATTGTATAGGATTTTTTTATCTTAATATTTGAAAAATAAGAAAAAGTTTCATGAATAATTATTATTAAAATTGTGACTAATATGATGTGGATGTGACTACTATAAGGAATATATAAGAAGTTATCGATTGTTTATAGTAGTAGACATTTTCTTTACAAGATCTACAAATTTTTTTCTATTAGGACTGGAATTGGTAAATACAATTTCAGTAAATCCAATTTCTATATATTTTTGTAGTTTCTTGATTCCTTCTTCTTCATTACTTATAACAAATAATTCCTTTTCTAAAGAATCATCACCAATCACTTGACCATTTTCTTCAATCTTTCTTGGATCATGAACATCTATATCAAAGAATGCCTTAATCATAGTACCTCTCCAAAATCTTATTGATTCTATTGCTTTTTGTTTATCTTCATCATAGGAAGCAGGAATAAATAATATTTTTTCTAATTGATTGTAATCTTTTCCTGATTTGGCAGCTCCTTTTCTTACTGCTGGTAAAAGCTTATCTTTTATTTTGTTTATATTAAGTTCATTGGTTACAAAACCATTTCCTTCTTCTCCAGCTAATTGTGCAGATTGTTCTCCTAAACCAGCTATATAGATTGGTATTGAATAGGTAGGTTTAGTATATAAATTAGAATCTTTCACTGAATAAAATTCCCCCTTAAAATTAACCCAATCTTCTGTCCATAATTTCTTTATCAATTTTATCGATTCTCTTAAGCGTTTAAATTTCTCTTGGTTTGATGGCCAAATATTTCCAGAAGGTACCTCATTTAGAGCTTCTCCTCTTCCTACCCCTAAGAATACTCTATTTGGAAACATATAGGCTAGTGTTGCAAATACCTGTGCCACTATTGCAGGATTATATCTTAATATAGGAGCTGTTACGCCGGTACCAATAACCAATTTTGTTGTCTTTGCTAAAGCAGCACCCATCCATGGCCATGCTGCTCCTCCTGA
>DAIPKY010000083.1:0-6351 GCA_036769505.1 Nitrososphaeraceae archaeon | reverse complement strand
CAATATCCATATAGAGATATTGAAAAGTTCAAGATCAGATCTCATAAATTTATAAAATTTGGTATGATACCAGGAGCAATTACTATGTATTTAGGTTTATTACTTGGATTGAAATTTAGTTTGCATACCGGTATAGGACCAGCTTATGAATATTTTTCTTATATTCTTGCGATAGGTCCATTCATATTAGTTTATATTTTTTTTAAATATCGAAAATGAAGTTAAAATGAGTTATATATATTATAATTAACGTCGTTTACCGATTTTTAAATAAGTTAGAAAATTATAGGTATAGTAAATTTGAATTGCAAAGGACAGTGTAATAGATTTGAGAGTAAAAGGTAGGAAAATACTCTTTATATGCCCAAAATTTTAAACGAGGTAGTGAATGTGCTATTTATATAAAATGTGATGGAAGTAGATGTCCATGTTGTAAGTACACACTTAGAAACAAAAGAAGATCTACTACAAATAAACTCTCATTAGAGTAATTATCTTATTCTTAAAATATAAAAGTATATTAAAATAGAATTTATTATTGAATTATATTTAATTTTAACAATCTTAAAGTTTTTAGTTTATTTGTATTTTAACACACGAGTTAATTAATTAGTTAGTTCTCTTTTAGATAAGTTAGTACCATTTTATGTTGATCAAATATTAAGACATTAGTAGTGATTCTGTAGAAAATTCTTTTCCTTTAGCATTTATCGCAACTGAATATTATTGATACTTTAAAATTTATGATCATCTAATGATTCAGCACTTGCGTTGGTAATTTTAAAAATAATATCTAGAACTTGTGCATTTGCTTCTTCCTCATTTAAAAATGTTAAATAGTTTATTCAACACAATATTCTGCTGATAAAAAATTATGTCTGATAATAAAAAAAACAAAGATAGAATGTCACCTCCACCACCACCAGGACTTCCACCAGGACCACCAAGAGGACTTTCACCAGGACCAGAGGAATCAGAATATGAAGAAGAATTTGAAATAGAAATTACCACACAAAAAGGTTCGTCTATAAAAGTAGAGACATCTTCCTATGATAAGTTAGATGATTTATTAGATAAAGCATTTACTACCTACCAACGATTGTCAAAAGAAGAATATGGAGAAGTAGAAGAGAAACAACAATATCAATAAAAAAACATAATAAATCAAGATTGTTGTTGTTATTATCATCATCATCTACTTCAAAGTTTTTATTGTTATGATGAATCAAATGTGTATGGCTCAATACAAAAAAAACTTTTGCTTTTAACATTATCATTGCATCTATTCTAAAATAATTTTATTTATGTTATTTGATTAAGCTCAAATGCTAATCCAGCTTCATTCTCATATCTTTTATCTGATAATGCCTTTGTAATTATGAGTTATGTCAATAATATATTAGTAGTTGTATTTGCCTCTAAATTCTTTGGAAGTGAAGTAGCTGCTTTGCAGTATTTTATAATTTATCATATCATAGTTTGATAATACCAATGAAAAAGATTTTTAATTCTAAAAATTAGTAGTAGGAGTAGTAATAGATAAAATATTGTTTATATAATATAGTTTAATTTAATTTATAAAAACAATCTATTTGTTATAATATTTCATTGATAAAAAATTGCAAATAAGAAAACACTTTATCAACAACATAAAATATGAAATCAACCAAGTAAATTAAACCATTTTACCCAATACAATTGTAAAACCTAATTATATAATGATGAGGTATTATCGTTACTAAAAAGGTTTTAGATAAATGAGAAGAGCAAAAGTAGTTCATGATAATCTCAATGCTGGAGGCGGTAGCGAACGCTTAGCTTTTGCAACGATAGAATTACTAAATGAGATGAATTTTGTTGTTGATTTGGCAACATTGCAAAAGCCAAATTTAAAGGAAGCAGAAAAAGATTTTGGAAATGGCACATCGCATCTATGGAAATTTAATCAAATAGAAATACTGGATATGTATTCTCTTCTTAACATAAAAGAGATTATAAGAGGAAATAAAAAAGAAAAAAATAAGAATATTAACTATGAATATAATGAAATAAATAATAAATTAAATAAAAGTAGATTTAATGATGAAAATTATGATTTAATTATCAATACCCATGCAGATCTATTTCCTTATTATAACGTGAACAGAGAATATAAGAAAAATTATACTCATCAAGAGAATGGAAATAAGAGCAAAATTAATATGAAATCTAAATCTCCTATTAGAATAACTTATTGTCATTATCCTTTAGTCCCTCAATTCATTAAGGAAAAAGATTATTCGTTGTTGGAAAAATTCTTTGATTCATTCAATGAATTTCCTCAAAAAATAAAAGACATGATTGCTGGCAAAATGCTTGAAAGATATAATCAAATGATGAACAATACATTTATTCTTACTAATTCAAAATTTAGCAAACAGGCAATAGAAAAAATTTATGGAATTAATAATGTAGAGGCAACTATTATTTATCCCCCAGTAGATATAGACAAATTTAAAATATTCTGTAATGGTAGCAACAAAAATACTAACAAACTACTACAGAAATATCATAATACTATTTTAGTTATTTCAAGAATAACGCCAGATAAGAATATTGAAAATGCAATAGAGATAGGAAAGAATCTAAAGGAAAAAGAAAATGTTGATTATTATAATATGACCATTGTAGGAAATACTAACTCCGATAATCAAGACTATCTTGAAAAGCTTGATAATTTAATAAATAAATATGACCTCAAAGATAATATAAAAATCAAGCCGAATGTTCCTTTTGATGAACTTCAAAAACTTGTACAAAAATCAAGCATATACATCCATCCAACTCCAGGTGAACCTTTTGGGATATCCATTGTTGAGGCAATGAGTGCTGGACTTATTCCTATAGCACCTAATGTGGGAGGTGACGCAGAATTTGTTCCTTTAAATTACCAATACCAATCAATACAGAATGCAACAGCAATCATTGCCAAAATAATAATAAAAAATAAAAATAAAAACGATCTTGACAATGAAAGAGAAAAGATAAGCGATTCAACAAATAATTTCTCAAAGCAAAAATATAAAGAAAATCTTAGAAAGGTAATTGAATCTCTTTTAGAAAATAAATACATAAATAACAAATACAGGATTTCAGAATCACAAAAGCTATTTTGTTTATGATACAATATATGGATTATAAGATTACTTTTTCATATTCCTTGAATCTATTATATTTTATTGCTTGGTCTATTATAGTAAAAGCAACCTGTTCTGCCATTTTCTTTAATTTTCCAACATCATCCTTATAGCTTTCAAAAGAGGTGTGATCTTTTTTACCAAGATATATTTCTTTAATCTTGAATCTATTCATTGCAGCTTCAATTAAAAACCAAACATCAATACCCCAACCATCCGGTGGACTATTTCCATTTTTACCTTTTAGCAATCTTTCCCAAATCTGCACATTGGCACATATTTCTCCACTCAGTGGTTGTTCAAAATGTGATATTTCTGGAAAAAAGATGTCAAGCATAGGTCTTGCAATAAGTTTTGTTACCGCAGCATCCCTTGGATGCCTGTCATAAAATCCTCTTGTCATATCATATTCTCCTTTCATGATCGGGTCTGCTAAAGAGTTAACCCATTCACCAGAAAGATTTCTTATATCTGCATCTAGAAAAACAATAGCTTTATGTTTTTTATTGTCAATATTGTTATTTTCATTATGTGTTTGATTTGAATATTTTTGCTTTTTTAATGCTTCCTTTAGTCCTGCTCTCATTGCCATCCCTTTTCCAGGAAATTTTTTTACAGGTTGTTCTATTATGGTTGTTCTTTCTATCTCTTTGGCTATCTTAATAGTATTATCAGTAGAAAAGCCATCAACAATAATAATATCTGGATTATAATGACTTTGCTTAACTTTGGTTATTGTATTTTCAATAGTATCTTCAGAATTTTTTGTACATAAAATTATTGCTACTTCTGAAGTATCATTACTGTTTAAACTCTTTTTTATGTTAATTTCATTGTAACCCATTATACTGTTATTATATAGATAATAAATATTTTAAAATATATGTTGTATCTAAGAAAAAGAAATAAAAAATTGAAAATTGTTAATTTAGTAAATAAATAGATAATATTCATTTAAGTTTCAATATAAAAATACATCATTATAAAACAAGTACCTATTTATGAGTCAAATTTAGAATTATTTTTCATTTTTTATTGTAATAATATTCAAAATCTAATTAATAAATTTCTCTTTTTATTCAATTTACATTTTATTTACTTAAAAACTAGTTGTTTCATTATGTTGGATAATGTTAAGTTAATGTTTTAGTAAAAATTTCTTTTTTATTATTTTAAGTAAAAGAATTGTTATTGTCCAAAATAATGAGGGTTATTGTAATTGTAGAAATAATAAAACATTAATAGAACCATTATTATTATTATTATTATTTTATTTATCTTATTTCTATATCTCCTTTTTGTAGATGAAAAGTTAATTTATGTAATTCCATGTCTCCTAAACTATTTCCAAAGTCAATTTTACATTCTTCACATTTGTATTGACAATTTTCTTTCTTTTTTTCATTATTATTGTATATTTATTAGTGATATTCTCCATTGCTTTTCCTTATAACATGTATTACAAAATCCTTGATAAATATTTAAGATAAATTGATCTATTTTAATGAAAAGTATTTAATAGTTAACTCGATGATATGGGTTCATATTGAATTCTTTTGCTCAAAAAGAAAAAGAGAAACGGATCTTTGTAAAACTTTTAAATAAATTTATTAAGTTTACACAAACGGAAGTAGATAAAGGCGTTAATCCTGGTGGCCATTATAAAGCAGTCTGGACAAGGGATGCAGCTTTTATCCTCAAAGATCAATTCTTATCGGGCCATTTTAAAATAGCACTTCAACAGATTCTTTTAATTTGGTCTAATCAAATAATTGCAACAACAACAAAAGAAGAAAAATTAGTATCTCTTCTATATTGTGATTTAAAAACAAAGCCCTTATTATATGGAAGAGGTTCTCCAGAAATGGGTTTTAATCCCGTTGTTGGAGATGATAATATTAAAAAGAAATTTGATGGTGCTCTTCCTACTACAATATATTATGAGAGAGGTTTTTGTGAAGTTTATGGACAAAATCCTGATATTGACTCTATAGCATTAATGATATCTACTACATCATATATTTTATCTAATCTTCTTGATCTGAAAGATAATAGTCCTACTACTAATACTAAAGCAGCAGAACCTCTAATTACATTATCACTAAATGAAACAATTGACAATGAAAGAAGAGAAGAAAATGAAAGAATTCCTTTCTCAAAGTTTTCATTGAATGATATCATTAACTTTTTGATTCCTCGTATGCTAAAGGCAATAAAATATCTTCAAAATAAAGATATAGATAATGATGGATTATTAGAACAGAAACATAATGAGGATTGGATGGATACTACTTTACGTATAGGAAAAGTAGTTTATAGTCAAGCCTCTTGGATCCTTGCTTTAAAAAATTTATCAGTATTGTTAAAAAAGTTTGGAAATCAAATAGAATCAAAGAGACTAGAGGAAATGGTCAATAGAGTAATATTGGCAGTGGAAGATAAGATGTGGTCTACAAAAGATGGATGTTACGTTGACCTACTTGATGCTGATTTGCATTTGGACCAAAAGATGCATAACAGACTTGTCACCCAAGATATTTCATTATACCTTGTTGCGCTAACAGAAGACAATAAAGGTTCAATCTATTATAACTATCTAGATAGTATAAATAGGAAAGAATATTCAACAAAAAATGAGAATAACACTAATAATATTAATTCAGATACAATATATCAACGTGCGTTAAGTACTCTTGAAGTATTAAAGAAAAGAGCTTGGAAAAATAATTTGCCTTTGGTAACTGAAACAGAAATTACAAAGACAGGTCCATGGCTTCTTAAAACAAATGAATATCATAATCATACTTGTTGGCCTTGGATTACAGGAATAGAAATGCTTGCAAGAACTAGATTTGGCAAGATAGATGATTGTAGTTTTTTGCTGTCAAAATTTGTTTCAAACAATGGTGTACATTCAAACATGTTACATGAATGGGTAAACCCTTTGACTTTTCAAGGCAGTGGTGCATACCCATTTAGGACGGGAATATCCTCAGTAAGAATTGCTGCAATGGAGTCTCTAACACATAGAGCATCTAATACAACAACTATAATAAATAAATAATTAATTAATAACAGTCAAGATAACTAGGCTCAATCTATGCATACTTTCAAGAATAAAATGTTCATTTGATGCCATTATAAAGAAATATGAACTTGACAAAAAGAATCCAGA
>DAIPKY010000019.1:0-19668 GCA_036769505.1 Nitrososphaeraceae archaeon | reverse complement strand
TTCTTGTTGGTTTGTTATGATTTAACATTTGTTCAAATGACAATACAAAATTATGGCAAAATTATGACATTCTCACTTTAAAAAATAAGTATTAAAAATATAAACAGACTGATTAACTAAAGTTAGAATATACTAAATTATTAGCTTTATAACAATATATTATTATTTAATTTAATAGAGGAAATGTTTTAATTGCCCCTCTTCCACACATTTTTTATCTTTTTAAATTTGAAAATGAAAGTTAAAGTATTATGTATCCAAATATATGTCTATACATGTTATTATCTTATTTCATTACCTAATTCTTCAAGAAACGCAATTTCTGATAATGGTTTTCTTTCTCTAGGATAAAAGGC
Organism: Nitrososphaeraceae archaeon; assembly: GCA_036769505.1. GTDB lineage: Archaea > Thermoproteota > Nitrososphaeria > Nitrososphaerales > Nitrososphaeraceae > TH1177. Next base: position 19,312 of record DAIPKY010000019.1, on the reverse strand, counting down.
TTTTTCTCTATACCTTTCAGGTAGTATTTCGTGAGAATCTTGATATCCTATTGCTATCATAATACCAATTTCATATTCATCAGAAATATTGAAAACTTTTCTAGCTCTATCTCTATCAAAGCCTCCCATCTCATGCATTATTAATCCTTGATTGAATGATTCAAGAAACATATTTTCATTGGCTGCACCTAAATCGTGAAAGTGAAGTTTATTATAAATTCCAGTATCAGAATAAGTTTTCTTTGTTATGGCACAAATTAAAATTGGAGCTCGTTTAGCATAATTGTTTATTTCCAATAAGACTGATCTTGCTTTATCAATCTTCTCTGGATTGTCATCAATAAAAACTAGATAACGCCATGGTTGTTCATTACGAGATGATGGTGCCCATCTAGCGGCTTCGAGAATAGAAAGTAATTTTGATTTTTCTACTTTTTTTGTTGAAAATGCTCTTGCACTCCATCGTCTTGCAATTAACTTATGTATTGGAAAATCTGTATTTGCTATTTTTGTTATTAAATCATCATCATTCTTACTACCCATAAAAAATCGCCAATTTTCTCCAAGTTACTTTTTTTCTTGTTCTCTGCTTTTATATTCTATCCACTTATCAATTCAACTTTCTATATTTTGCAGAGTTGTTTGAAATTCTAATGCTAATCGAGTAAGACTATATAATATATCATTAGATTCGTCATTTGTCGTTGTTTTTATCACTATTTTCTCTCTTTCTAACTGTTGTAATCTTTCTGATAAAACTTTATTACTAATTCCTGCTAATATTCGTTTTAATTCATTAAAATGTAGAGGGAAATTTGTGCCAAGAGTTTTTAATATTGATAAAGACCATTTTTTACCCATTACTTCACCTATTCCACTATATTTACAGATTTTTGATTCTATTTCAGACAGTGATAATAATATAATACATTGGTAGCTTTAACGTCAGAGATACACCACCAGTTGTTATTTATTATGTTGTAGAACCTTTTCCCACTACATCAAAATACAGTAATAGCAAAAGACAGAGATAAAATGAAAATAGAAGAAAATAATACAAATGAAAAATAATAATATAATAGGCAAATACTATGATAAATGGAATACATCACGTTACTGCAATATGTAGTAATCCACAAAAAAATATTGATTTTTACTCGAAATTATTAGGACTACGATTGGTGAAATTAACAGTTAATTTCGATGATCCTACTACCTATCACTTATACTATGGAGATGAGATTGGACAGCCAGGCACCATATTAACATTCTTTCCTTGGGCAAATGCTCCAAAAGGTTATAGAGGCACTAGTCAAGTTATAACAACTTCCTTTTTAGTACCAGAAAACTCTCTATATTATTGGAAAGATCGATTAAAGAGTAACGACATTTGTTTTGAAGGACCTACAAAACGTTTTGATGACGATGAGCAAGTAATAACATTATATGATCCCGATGGTCTTGAATTAGAACTTGTTGCTCATTCGTCGGCTAAGGAAAATGATGAAAGATTTTGGAAAGATGGTCCAATCTCTTACGAAAATGGTATAAGAGGATTTTATTCTGTAAGTCTCTCGGAAGAAGGATATGAACGTACTTCAGAAATATTAAATGAATTAGGGTACAAAATGATAAAAAACGAAGGTAATCGTTTCCGCTTTCAACTAGAAGATTCACAATCTACAACTACTACAGGCGCAAAAATATTAGATGTTCTTTGTTTACCATATACATCTTCTGGAATGATTGGAATAGGAACTGTTCATCATATAGCTTTTCGAACACCATCAGATGAAAATCAAACATCAATTAGAAAAAATATTATAAAAATAGGACTAAATCCTACACCTGTAATTGATAGAACATATTTTCATTCAGTATATTTTAGGGAGCCTGGTGGTATTTTATTTGAAATTGCTACAGATCCCCCTGGATTTACTCTAGATCAAAAAGTAGAAGATCTAGGAGAAAAACTCATGTTACCAAAATGGCTTGAGCCAATAAGAGAAAAGTTGGAAAAGGTATTGCCAAAGATAGAATTACCTCAATATAATAAAGATAATTCAATAGTAAAGGGGAATAAACAGCAATGATTAAATCAAATGATTTTGGATTTAATCATGTATTTGTTAATTCTTCTTTTACTAATAATTCCAACAACAAAAAAGAATATGATGATTCAAATAAGAAATTAACATTTGTTTTATTGCATGGTACAGGTGGCAATGAAGAAGATCTTATTTTTTTAGGAAAGGAACTTGAACCTAATGCATTAATATTAAGTCCTAGAGGAAAAGTATTGGAAAACGGTATGCCTAGATTTTTTAGACGATTATCTGAGGGAATCTTTGATATAGAAGATCTAAAATTTAGAACTCAAGAGCTAGCAGACTTTATCCAAAACTGTTCCTTACATTATAAATTTGATTTAAAACAAACAATAGCAGTGGGTTTTTCAAATGGAGCTAATATTGCTGCTAGTATACTACTTCTACGTTCAGATATATTTCAAGGTGCAATTCTTTTCAGAGCAATGGTTCCTTTCATTCCTGATGATCCTCTTCCAAATCTTTCAAGCAAAAAAATACTATTATCGGCAGGAATAAATGATCCCATAGTCTCCAGAACTGAAACTGAAAATCTTTATAACTTGTTTCAAAAAATTAATGCAGACATAACTTTGAAGTGGCAACATTCAAGTCACAATCTTATTCAAGATGACTTGGTAATTGCAAAAGAATGGATCTTAAATAAATTTCATTAAAAGAAAAATAATAGAATACTAATTGAGATTTAAATTATACAATATTATATAATAAAATGACGACTACAAACAATGAGGAAAAAGAAGGTCATTTAATATTGATAAATTAGTTTTGTTTTATCAATTAATTTTGTTATAATTAAGTTTTTTTGATACGTTATACTTAATGAAAGATCTTATTAAAAGATACCTCTAAAAGAAAATTCACATTTATTTTATATTCGAATTAATCTTATTCTCTATTTCTTAATATGTCACATGCTAATTCAAATTCATAATCGTCTAACAACTCTAAATGACAAGCATTAGAAATTCCAAGTGATTTGAAATACGGTTGAGAATTAACACTGGATTTACTCACTAATCCATCACCTATCCAGGAAAACATGTACCAGCAATGGTATAGTATTTAGTATGTGTATTTTCTTTGGCCTTAGTAGCAAGAGCATTTGGTTTAAGATCGTCTATTCTTGGTGAGCATTCATTGGTTGTAAATGCCATTTGAGTACCTGCATTAGGTGTTCCTATCATTATTAAATTTGCAACATTATCATTAGCAAGATCATTGGCCAAGTATACTCTTGCATCTAGTCCACCCTTACTAAATCCAACTATATTTACTTGGTTTTGTCCTGTTTCACTAATGATATTTTGAACTATTTGAGCAAGCTCTTTAGAATGATCTAAAGCATAACTTTACATGTATCATTTGATTGCTCAAAAGAAATAATACAAAATAGAATATTTTCCTCACTAAGACTTTGTGTCCATTCATACCAATGCAGAGAGATAACTCCACCGGTTCCTTCATTCCATCCATGAATTAAAAGAACAGGAAGGGAATTATTAGATTCTAAATTATAACAATTTTCTATTTGAGCGTTTGCCCTCTGAAAAAAACTCTATTCATTATTAATATTGTAGATAATATTATTGTTGATAGAATGAGACACAATTTGTAGTTAAATTTGTTATAGTAATAAAAGTTAGATTTATTTAAATTCATATATTTAAGTAGTATATAATAATCACAAAAAATTTCTATCTATTCCAGTATGAAAAAGAATACAATAGAGAAGAAAATCTTTTCAAAAAGTATTATTTATTTATTTTATTTATTAATTTAACTATCGATTTAAAAGAGTTGCTAATAGAATCACTTTGTTCGTAATTCCTAAATTAATAGTAGTATCACATACATCTAGTGAATCCCTTCATTCTTTTATATATTGAAGACTATTGCGTTAATTTATATGATCTTTGTCCTGTTGATTATTTATTGATAAAATAATATTTAACATTTTTAAAGACAATAATCTATTTCTTTAAGAAGGAATAACTAACAATTACTCCTACCATAGTGAAAGATCCTATTAATGCAACAACAAATACAGTATCTGCTATTGATGCTAATGGTTCACCTACGACTCCAATAAATATTGAATATACAAGGATTATAAATCCAATCAAAGCAAATAGACCAAATATTATCAATTTTATATGAAATAATGATTCATTATCTTCTCTTTTTGTTTCTCCTATAAATTCTGACATTTTTCTATATATTTTATCCTTTATAGATTCATCTTTTCGTTGTATTTTATAATCTTCAGAATTGTTAGTACTATTTTCAGTCATATCTTTATTTTCTTCTCCTTCTCCTTTTTCTTTTGTTGGTGTTGGTATTGTTGTTGTTAATTCTTCTTTAGTTGAAGATTTATCTGTGCTAATTCTTGCATTAGAATTATCATTATCATTATTCTCATTTTTTTTATTCATTTGATTTTCTTGAGTTAATCTAGATTTATCTGATTGCTCTTTATTTCTTATTGATTTATCTATAGTTGAAGAATCTTCTGCAATTACATCTTTACCTTTTTCTATCACTTCTTTAACTGTATCTTCAAGATTTGTAACTACTTCATTACTTCTCTCTAGAACTTTATTAATTGTATCATCAAGAGTAGCGCTTTGTAATATTTCATCAGTTAAACTATTATTTTTCTTATTTGTTGTATTGTTATTATTTCCAAATTCTTTGTTATCAGAAATTTCTTTCTTCTTTGGCGGTTTAAATCCATGGGGAAGAGTCATACTTATGATATTACACTCATTTTTATTAATATTCCTGCTTCAAGATTACTAGAAACCCATCCTGGAACTGTCTTGCTGTCTAATAATTAAATGATGATTGTCAATATATAGACTATAATATATAATACTAATTGAATTGCATGATGATGATATTATGACTTGTTTTACTTTATTTGAAACAATTTATAAAAGATTATAAAAATATATCATTGAAAATGGCATTGAGTTATAATGGAAAATGTGAACATTGCGGAAAAGAACATCCATCAATTTCTGTTCCAGTCAGACTAGATAGAGGGAATGGAATAGGGCCTTTAGAACATTGGTGTTTAAAGTGTTTAGATATAGAAATAAGTAAACAACAAATCCTAGATAGATAATCAATATAAATAAAAAATTTTATTATATTTAAGCAATTAATCAGTCAAGTCAATTCACTTCTTCTCAAGAGATGGAAGAAATAGAAAATTCAATCTCAACTGCTATTAATTTTCATGTTTTTAAAGTTAGTGAAGAGCCAAATAAACAAGTAAAGGGAAGAATTTTTGAAATAACATTTTATCTTTAATAGATTCATTTTTTTCTTGCCTTTTATAATTAACAGAATTTGAGTTATTTTCAACCATTTCAAGTATTATTCCATTGAATCATATAAAACAATTTTTTTATTGATAAAATTTTTCACAAAATAGAGTATATATAAGATCAGAACATTTTTTGCAGAAAACTTTTGTATCACTTACTTGCTTTTCAGATTCTTGATTGAAAATTGCAAGAGAAAGTCTATAGGTATTTTTATGCTCCATTCCACATCTCATACATGTAATCATATCAATTATCTTGTTAAAAAGATATTATTATAGTTTCATAATGAAAATTACATGCATATTTGATTTTACCTTATTATTAACTATATTGGCATTTGGTAGAAATGACCATAAACTACAGGGAAATGAAGGAAATGATTATCCTTGTTTATTCAAATATTCTACAAAGTAAAAGTTTTTTTAAAGATCTGTCTTTATCATAGAACAACTAATGGACAATTATTGCAAACCGCCAAAACCTACTCAATCAGAGTTGATGTTAAGAAAGATATTAGAATCAAAACAAGTTCCATTTAAAACTGATAAAGTTATTTGGTATACAAGTTGTGACTGTTTTACACCAGACTTGTTAATTGGAAGATATCTCATTATCGAAGTAGATGGCAAGGTCCATGATATAGAACATAGAAAAACATTAGATAGGATACGTCAGAGAGCATTAGAAAATATGGGTTATACTGTACATAGAGTGAAAAACGAAGAAATTCGTGATAAATCAGATAAAAAAGCAGATGAAATTATACAACTGTACTATCAGTTATCTGATACTGAAAATATAAAAAAGGAAACTATTACTATAACAGAATTAAGAAAACCATTAAAGATTAACCCTATCCCAAAAGTTATAAAATCAAATCTAGATGACTGGGCTAAATCATTTAATGAACAATTAAACGATGAAAGATGGACAGTCGAATTTTTTAGAGAATCATTATCACAGTATGATACAGAATTAGTTAAAAATCAGTGTGCAATGGAGATATTAATTTTATTATTACACGGGCTTAATCTTAGAAAAACAGAAGATGGTACTAAATTGGATTTTGAATATTCATTAGATTTCTTTAAAAGAAGTTTAAATTTATTAGAAGAACTATTTCCTGAAAATAGCAGCTTGACTGCTATACATCTCAAAAATCTATTTAATGGCTCTGCTCCAAATTTCTTTAAAAATTTAATCTTTAAAGGAGGACCAAGAATAAAGAAAGGAATACTTTCAATTAACGATAGAGATTCTTTAAATTTTCATATTGATAGTTTCAATAAATATTTATCTGAATTGGGAATAACTGTTGAGCGTTCAGACATTGTCCAAGAATGTGAAGCGATATTACAAAAATTTAGCGAAGAGAACAAAATGAATTATACTTGGCTTATTGAATGGATAAATATAAAATGAATTCTATTGAGTAGCCTTAATAACGATCGTTAGTAATTTTTGTTAATAACTTCCAATCACTTGGTCAGATCCAATTTCTCGTTATGCAATTTATTAAGTTCATTTTGCAACATTATGTTTTCTTTTGTGATGTTGTCTGTAGTTTTCTGATAACAATTTTTTTCCTCTATTACTTGGTTACGCAGTTGTTGAATTCTTTCGCAATGCTCTATTTTCTTCTGTTACGTTTTCGGTAATTTTAACGCATTTTTCATCTATTACTTTTATCATTTGGTGCTGAAAGTCTTTTAATTGACCTTCTAAATTATTTTCTGATCCCGTATTTATCATCTAAACAAATAAAGAATCAAATTTATAAATAGAAGATTAGTAAAGATCATAACTTGTAGCTAAAATTATTTTATAAAGATGTGCTACCTTTTTTGTTTCATTCACTCTACAACAATAGAAGACTGGTAAAATACTGTAAAGAGAATTTCAATAGTTTTATCAAAAAAATTTGATTGAACTTATAATAAATATGAAAGTTCTAATAACTGCAATTAAAAATGACTGCTAAAGAAAACATTGAAAGCTATAAAGTAATGGTAAATTTTAAGGAAGCTCTAATAAAAAATACAGAAACTTTTAAAATTTTAAAATATTCTCCTATTATTAAAGTCGATAATAATCTGTATAAGATAGAACTGGATAGTAATCCAGATGCTTTGATAAATGTTAATTGTAGAAATGTACAAACAGGAATTTCTTCAAATAGTAGAATTGATACTAGCCAGTTTGATGAAGGATTTTTCATATGTAACGGACAAGAAATATCAGCAAAATGTCATTTTATTGCTAAAAAAATCCATGAGGATCTTATACGAGAGGCAAAGGAGATTTATAAGAAAAAATGGTATAATGAATGAAAATAGTAAGAAATTTTGTTATGCTCATTTTAGATATAAAGTAGAACACTTTCTTGTTAGCTTACAATGGGAGGTATGTCAACTGTTTTTGACACATTTTTGTAGTTCAAAAAATTGTCATTTGAATTAAGCGTTAGAATTATTTAACTCCAGACATTAGAAGCTCAAGATAGATCTCTCCCCAGTTCCCTAACACTCTAAAGCTTTACTATATAATTTCATTTTAAATGCTGTATTATCTAGGTATCTTTGATTCTGTATTAAACAAGTTTGCTACTTGTTCTTTAGTAAAAGCATAATCCCATACTTGTATATCATCTAATTGTCCTGTATAATTTCCATTTACTATTCCCTTTTCAACTAGGGAATTTGCTCCTAATCTAATGAGTTGTTTTCCAGTAGTAGCAGGTGTCGTTCCTGTTCCTATATCTGGTGTACTAGTTACAGCCTCTACTCCATCAATATATAACATTAAGAGATTTGACAGATCATCAAAAGTTAGAATTGCATTATGCCATAATCCATCAGCATAAGACCCTTGAGAAGTAACAAAATAATCATCTCCATTAGAAGTCTCAAATCCGCCTGTAACTTTTTCTTTATTGTTAAGCCATATTCCATAGTTAAGGTTAAATCCAGCTCTGTCACTTCCAAATCCTCCCTTATTTAGCAAAATAGCATTATCTATTTTCCCAGTGACATTCATTGCTGTATTAAACCAGACCAGACCGATACTGTGAAACTATTTGGATTAATATCTTTGCTATTTACTATATCTGTATAATTACTACCAATAAACTCTATTATCTTTGAATTCTTAACAACTGGTATATTATTCTCTTCTTGAGCAAATATCTCTACATGATTTAAAATAATATTATTTTTGTAGTTATCCTGTTCTTCTATTGTTAAACCAAAATATAAAAATAAAACCACAACCAAACTAGAACCTATACTAGTAGTTGTTGACTTGTTCATATTTGTTAAATGACTATTTAATTATATTTAGAATACTAAACATCAATAAGTAACATAAATACGTACTTAATTATAGAATATAAATTAAACTTTTCTATAATAGTTTTTTTATATTATATTAAAATAAGTATATAAGCTCTAAATAATTTCCCAAATAATAAATTTATTATCATTATTCTTATTCTTATTTTGAAAAATATATATATATGTAATAAAAAATTTCTTAATTCTAAAATCTATATTTTTTCAGAATTATTTTTAAAAGTTTAGAAAAAATATAAATTTATATTTGAATATTTTATTATCCGAATCTTTGACATTTGGATTCTGGAAAGAAAAATTGTCATGGTGCAACAGGACTTCTAAATGTTTATCTATGCACTGGAGGGCCATTGGTGAAGGGTAAGAAAGTTACTGATTTCTCTTGGCCTGAAGAGGTCTTGGCAAAGAGAGATGATGCCGTTCCTTACAACTTTAAAGAGGAACTCAAGAAGATTCGTGCAGAATACAGTAAGGCTGATAAACCATTTGAAGTCTATGTGATTGAAGATGGACGTTTGATCACAGGTCAGAACCCAGGAAGTGCTCGAGCTGTAGCTGAGGCACTTATTAAGCGACGGAGGACCAACAAATGAGCTAGCAAGTCTTCCAATAGATCAACTGTTAAAATAACAAGTTTTTACTTTTGGTAATAACTGTCATAATCTTCTTAGAGTTGATAACTTCTATCGATAACGTCTTTCTGTTTCTTTAATAGGATAATCATTAGCACTCATATCTCGAATACGCATCAAGCCATCATTGTTAAACTCCCAATGCTCATTACCATGGGTTCGCATCCATTGATTAGGATTATCAGAATCTCTCCATTCATATTCAAACCTTACTGAGATACGATTTCCATTATAACACCACAATTCTTTCATTAGACGATAGTCAAGCTCTTTAGCCCATTTACGTTTTAGAAATGCTATTATTGCTTCTCTACCCTGAAAAAATTCAATACGATTACGCCATTTTGAATCTATAGCATATGCTTGTGCTACAAGTTCAGGGTTACGGGTATTCCAAGCGTCTTGAGCTGCCTTGACTTTAGCTTTTGCTGTTTCTTCAGTAAATGGAGGCTTAATATCTGTTGGTTTTCCCATTATGTTTTATACAGCGATTATAAATCTAATCGTTTCTAACGTCTTTACCTGTGAAAATCTGATACGTTTATCATTACTAAAACATGTACTGATTAAATCTATTCTTTTTATTACTTTATCCTATATTTACCTCATATCTTTTTTGTCATTAAATAGATGGTTCCAAATAACAAAAACTTCCGGACGAGAGGACTTTGAGCATGATATGTAATTGGGATTGGTTAAACAGCTATTTATCGATTTGGTAACTTATTAGAATATATCCAAACAATTTCTAAAGAGACTCTACAAAAACAAAAAAGTGGTTCTGTGGGATTTGAACCTTTCTATAAAGTGGGCCAAGTTAATTTAACAAATTGATCTCGCTTACAGTTGTTTATTCGTAGAAATAGAAGATTAAGATTCTACATAAATTACATCTTAACCTTTTAAGATTTGTTTTTGTAGTTTATATTGTAGTTTGATAGTAACAAGAATGACAATAAACAATTTTTATGTCTAAGGTATTGTAGTTCTCATTAGTATTTTGCTCATACTAATAGCCATTATTATTATAGTCATGAGTATTAAAAAATTGATTCATAAAAAAATAAAAGGAACTATATAAGTGACATCATTAGATTTGGTATAATAATTAATTTCTTGATAGTAAAATTTAATTAATCTATAATCGTTTAAGTTATTAGAATAAAAATGAACAGTTACTTTTCGAATACATTGAGATTTTTACATAGATCTATCAAATCTTCAGGACTTATATCTTTGACCACCTCTTTACATATTGAATCTTCTAAACTTGCTATATCATCATAATATTTTTGTTCATCTTCTACTTCTTGAATATCACAATCTTTGCCATCCCAATCACCTTTAAAAGTCTGTATACATATATTTTCAGCATATTTTTCTACTTTTTCTATTGCTGCATATACTGTTGGTGTCATAAGAAGCAAAACAGAAAATAAAATTATCATAGTAATGGCTAGTTTTTGTTCAATAATCATATTATGTTATCAATATAGTTACTTTTATCCTTTTTCTAAAATATAGTCATTATAAGGGTATTATTATAAAATTCATTGTTTTGCTTATTATTTTGCAAACTATGCTATTCTCTTTCAGGGCCAATTCCATAAAGATCAGATGGTCAAACTTAACTTTTATGTGTAATACCCTCACAGTTAAGGTCTGTGGAGAAAGTAGTATATATCTCTATAGGTAACATAATATTAAAAGTTTTTGAAATTGAAGAAAATATATAACACATTTATCAAAAAAGAATTTTGATGCAGCAAAAGAAAAAAATGGAAGTATGATAATAATAATAATAATAATATTGATATGAGTGAGAAATTAGTACTGATTTGTATCTATACAAATAAGGACAAAAACGAATTTGCTATTGGATTAAAAGAAGATAAGAATTTTAGAGCAATGACGAAAGCAGATGAATTTTATACAAGATTTGTTGATGCTTTTGATCAACTAGTAGACAAGAATAAAATAGATTGGGAACAAGAATTAAAGAAATGGATTGCAGATGCAAAGAAAAATGAAACCATATTTGTTGAAGTGGATCTAACTGGTTACAATGAAGTATCAGATAGAAGTTTATCTGAATAGTAAAATAAGCGAAATGTGATACAACTCCTCTAAAAGATGATCTCCCTTTTATAATTAAATTTAAATTCAAGTATTATATTATCTTATGATTAGATATTTTTAAAATCCCAATATTGAATCTTATTTGTTTTATCCTCAAGGTCTATCTTCCAAGATGTTATTGAATCCTATTAGTATACGGGCTTGGAGATGTGTGAACTGATTTTGACACTATTTGTAGTTCAGAATAAGTAATTTTGTAAAGTGATAATATTTTGATCTAACTTATAATATTCTACTTAACTAATAATACTAATGTCAGAAATGTCTAAAGAATTTGAATTAATATATTCATAATTATATATATACATTTAATATTTTGATAGGAAAAAAAGGCATCGCCTACTCCTTAATATCATATAGATTATATCATTTTTGTGGTTTATTCTGCTTTTGCAATCTTAAGAGTATGTTCATTCTTTTCTCTTCCAATAAACCTTCTATTTAAGATTCATTGGGTCATTTGCATAGTACTCTGATATATTCTACCAATAAATAAAATATTTTTAGTTATCACAATATTTATAAAGTTTATTTTATTTCACAAAAATTACTATGAAAATTTATAATATTTCTAGAGTAATATTATTAATTATTCCGTTTGTATTGTTAGGAATTTTTTTTTTATTATCGAATGTTTATGCTAAAGAATATGTGAATGAAGAATTTGGAATAAAGTTTGAATATCCAGATGAATGGAAATTAACTACAGCAAATGAGAATCTATCTTTATTTCATGCTAAAGATGACGGGATACTACTAGCAAATTTTCATTCAAATCCTGATCCTAGCATTTTTAATTTTGTTTCAGTAGCAGTATATACAAATATGACTAATCCAGATGAATTTCTAAAGATATTCAAAAAAGAACTTAATACAAACGAGAAAACAAATATAGAAATTTTGGATACAACAAAATATACAAATGTTAGAGGTCAATCAACAATTTTGATAAAGACCATATATCCTTCTAATCAAACAGAATCTTTTTCAGAATTTGCTTCATCATCATCATCATCATCATCATCAAATGAAATAACCTATATACTTTTTTATGAAGATGAAACTGGATATAAAATTACCTATTCGTTGCCTCAAGATATTGCATACAAATACCAAGATGATGTTTTTTCAATTGTATCTCAAATAAGAGATAATAAAATGTAATGTCCTATAGCATATAGTATTAGAATACATAAAAATAAATTGATTAATCTATCACATTTTAATAATCAGGTTCGTTCATATATTTAAATTAGACAGTTGGGAGTCAACTAGATACGATTTTAGTGTTCAATATCAGTTTGATTGGTAGAAGTAATATAATAGAGTAATAGATTAATCGGCCCTGTTAACTTAAGGATATTTGACCTCCCACAAGAAATAGTACAATCTTCTTTTTGTTGTAACGATAGTATATACGCATATACGAATATCTTGATCCAATTGTATAAATGTTGTAGATCACAATTTGTTTATTATTACTAGGATAGTAGTCATTTAAAGATCCTGTTCTATCCTTGAAATACTGCACTATCCACTCAATAATACTTTCTTCTCTAAATGAGAATGCAATCTATGTTTCAAATGCAAAAAGCCACAGGCCTGAGGAGGAGACTATGTACCCACATCAGTCTAAACTGTATGCCTTCTATATTTAGAGATAAGAGATCGAAGAAAGTTCTCTGCTACCAACATATTTCTTTCATTTGAAATGTGGATTTCTAGTATAGCTTTGTGAAAGTACTTCTATCAAAATAAGCTATAATAACAATAACCTTATTAATTTGTCTTCCTTAAAATTGATATGAAGGAAATAAGTCTTTATATAAGACCAGAAGATTTTTCTAAGGTAGTTGGTATCCTTCGCAAAAATAATGTTGGTGGCATTACCTTTTTTGAAACAAATGGTTCTGGTAGAACAAAACATAACCCAGTTCCAGAAAGAGTTCGTATGTATATGACCAAGAAAATGGTCACTCCGGAATTTGTAAAAGGAACTAAAGTAGAAGTGATTGTACCTGATTCTTCGGCAGATCAAATTGTTGAAGAGGTATTAAACAATTTAGCTACAGAAGCCCATGGCATGATCTTTGTCAAGGATGTCTCTGGGGCATATGAAATAGGAACTAAACTAAAAGGGGAAAGTGTATTAACGCCTAAATAAATTATTGTTATAACTATATTATTCTATAGATTAAACTTGGCTTATCTCTTATAATTAATATATTTTTTTTATTGTAATTGCGAAATTCCCTTATTTATTAAGACTTATTCATTGGATACTGTTAACTTACTTTCACCTTCTCCTTATTTAATAAATGAAATTTTAGTTTTAATTTCTAAATTATAGAAATATATAAACAATTTTATACCATTGCATCTATATAATAGGTTACAATAATCTTTTTCATTTCTTCTTAGTAATACATAGATAAAGTAGTGTAGTCTAATCATAGAAATTCTTTATCATATCTTAATTTACAATATTATTAATTAATGAGAATCTTAATGAGAATCTTTTTTGGTTTAAAAATTTATTTATTGACTTGTCCTCCAATTTTATTTAAAGATTTATAGTTCCTATTACAAAAATAAAATAAAAAATTATAGACGAAAAACATTACTAGAATTTTTAAATAATAAAAGATCACGCGTTTGTTTATTAAGTTTAAGTTTATCTACAAACTTTATGTAACTCTCCATATTGGAAATAGGCCAATCACTTCCATACAATAAACGATGGGGCATATCAACATATCTTAATAATGCCTTTATTTTATACGTATAATTTTTTTGATCATTTAATGTAAAATTTCCAATTACTAATCCTGAAATATCTGCATAGACATTTTTATTTTTGTATAGTATTTCTTGAGAATCTAATAACCAAGGGTTTCCTATATGACACATAATAATAATTAATTCAGGATTATCAACAGCTATATCGTCTATATTCAATGGATGGGCAAAGCGAACTTTGGATGTAGTGGAAAATGTATCTCCAGTATGAATCATAACAGGAACTTTATATTCTATACAAAGGTCATAAATCTTTTGATATTTTCTATCGTAAGGATAATAATATTCATATCCACAATATAGTTTTATACCTTTGATTATTCCATCTTTTAGCCATTCTTTACATTTTTTAAAGTATTCATTAGTGTGATTATCAATTGTAAATCCAGCTACTATTCCAAGCTTATAGTCTTTATTTTTTAAAATATTAATAATTTGAGATGTTGATGGTCTCTCACTATCAAATTTATAGGATGTTAAAATAAGAGCATAATCAATATTGTTATTGCTCATAGTCTGCAGTAATTCTGTTAGTCTCTGTTTTAATGATGGAATTCTTTTTATCTTTTGAATATTACTGTAATAATTTAAATGAACATGACAGTCTATAATTGGCATTATATACTTTAATTTATTTGAAACTAGAATTTATATTTGAACCTATTTTATAGATTTATTAATTATTAATTTTAGTATTATTATGGATACTTAAACTGCTTAAAATAATTATAAACTCCTTTTTATGAAGGAGTACATGTCATCACAATTTAGATTTTGATAATTATTCTTTTATCATTAATAGTATTTTATAATATATTGTAAAACTTAATACTATACATCCATTTTATCTAATACAAAAATGCAGAAGACTCTATTCTAGATTTAAATATTTTTATTTCTATTTCATTTTTTATTCGCAATATTTTACAATTAAGATTAAATTTGGTTAATAATCTTATCTATTTTTATTAATATGACTGAATTTTTACATCCTAATAATACAAGTGTTAAAGTTAGAAATACGATAAAAAGCGATATTCCAAAGATTATAGATTTAGACAAGCAATCATTTCCATTTCTTGCACAATATGGCAATATATGGAAGCAAGAAGAACTCAATAGTCATCTTGAGATTTTTCCTGAAGGGCAATTTGTTGCTGTAGAACCAGATGGCACAATAGTAGGTTCAGCAAGCACTCTTATAATTTCGCTTGATCCAGAATATAAAGAACACGCATGGTTGGATATTACTGCAAATGGTATGTTTACTAGTCATTCTTGTGATGGCGATAGTCTTTATGGCGCAGATATTTCCACACATCCAAAGCATAGACATGAAGGGATAGGAAGTATGCTTTATGCAGCTAGAAAAGATTTGGTTATGAAATTGAATTTAAGACGAATGATATCAGGAGGAAGATTATTTAATTATTGTGATTATGCAGATAAAATATCTGTTTTGGAATATGCAGAAAAAGTAATTAGAGGAGAACTTAGGGATCCTGTATTATCATTTGAACTTGATAATGGATTTAAATTTATAAAAATACTTCCAAATTATTTAGATGATGTACGTTCTTTGAACTATGCAAGTTTCATAGAATGGTTAAACCCAAAGTTTCATCAATGATTATGGTTGTCTACAACATTAGAATTAATTATGTTATTGTTACTCTATTAATAATTGATCTTAGTATTGGAAAACTAAAATTTGTTCTTTTTTTGTCAATATATAAATGATATATCTTTACTAAATGCTATCACAACTTTAAATTGTTATATATTGATGATATTCCGAAGAACCATTACTTCTAATATACCCGAGGAATTTATTTATAAATTCAATATTTATATCAGAAAATTTTAAATCTTTCATATTGTTATAGATAGTTGTATGCTTCTTTTTTCCTCTTTTCCTTTACAAAATCTAATCTCAAACCCAAACTATATGAACCCACTTATAGAATGGGGACAGTGGAATGAACCTTCAATCAATATAAGCAACACTGCTACTACCTCTTCCAATCCATAAATCACAGAATGAGGATAATAGAAAGATGTTTATGTTACCAATATTAGTGATGTTGTGATTTCCTTAATTGATATCAAGAACAAAACACTATTCTAAATACGATCATAGCAAGACATTTTTCAATAACATACAAGTTAGAATTAATAATTGTTAAAAATATATAATGTACAAATATCCTCTTTTTGTTGTATTGACAAATAAGAACGTTGTAATTCTATACATAAGCTTTCTAAATTTAGACTAATTATAATTACCCTTTTTTATGTAACTTTATAAGTTATCTAGTGTAGGATACAGTTGAATGGATGGAATAGTAATAGCAGCAATAGTACAAGAAGGAATAGTAGAAGGAGCGACAGGAACAGAAAATCAATCCCATTTGATTTCTGAAGTAACAGAATCTTTACTTGTTCCCTATGTAAATTATTTAACATTTGGTATAGATATAGCAGCAGGATTAATAATTGGATTATCGGCTATTTTTGCCTTAATTTCATTTTTTAAAATATTAATAAAGCCAATAAAAGAACAAACCAAGTCTAAAGAAACAATAAGACTCAATTTGACTAGAGGTATGCTGCTGGCATTAGACTTTGAAATAGGAAGTGATATTCTAAAAACAATTCTAATACCATCAGTTAGAGAACTTACACTATTAGCAGTGATTGTTGGAATAAGAATAGTATTGAGTTGGTCACTTTCAAAGGAAATAGGAAGACATTCCACAGTTATAGAAGAAAATAAACGGATGGAAAATACTAGTAGTACTAAACAAAATACATGATTTCAAATATGAAAGTTATTACCAAACCTTATTGTAATTAATAATGACTATAATTACCTTTATCAGTTCTTATCCATGTTTTTAGTTTTGTCATTACTTTTCCCCTACATCAATATAGAAGATATTATTTTTTCAATTACTTTAGCAATTGATATTATTGCTGTATCAGTAATTGCTGTATCAGTTATTCAGACAATATATTATCTTTTAATATATAATTTTAAATCTCTACTATCATCAGCAAAAACAACATCAATTTCAAATTCAAATATTATTCAAAGAAATTTTATAACAGGACTGATTTTAGCATTGGAATTTGAAGCAGCAAATACAGTATTAAAAATGGGTGTATATACATCTCTTGCGATAGATAAATCACCTTCATCATCAATTCTATCAGACAATTTTATAAATAATTTTATTATTTTTATAATGGTGATTTCCATTAGAATTGCAATCAAACAATCTGTTGGAAGATTTAATAAAAGAAATAGCATCTGAGAATGTACTCAAAACCTATTAAAAAATTAGGTTAATTAAAATTAATTAGGAGAAAAGTGATGAAATGAAAGAGTTCTACAATACATTCTAGAATTTGTTATCAGTATCCAATTTGAATAGGTTATTTAGTGTCTGACTCGGCAAAAAAAATAATAGAATTTCCTACGACTATTGTAATAATTACTCCTAAAAAAAATATAGAGTAGTCCTCAATTATTCTCCATTTTTATAAATATTGATATCAGTCATAAAAACTAAAAAATATCAATGTCTAAAGAATTTGAATTGACAAATATCTCTCGTTATATACACACATTTAAGTAATTAACAATGAAATGTTAAAAGTTTTATAAATTATGTTAGATTTTCAACACAAGTTATACATGCAAATGGTCGATTTTATATTATCTACCATATGCAATGATAACAACGTTCAACTAATCAATTGTGTGTAATAACAAATTAAATTATGCTGAACTATGCTTGTGTTGTAGCATTCAATATTCAAACAGTCAACCGTGTAATAACGATCCTCTACTCATCCAAATAATGATTGCAGTAATATTATTATTAGATGTTATATAAATGTTACAACATTTAGCATACTTTATTGAAATTTCTATAAAAATCTTATCTATTTCTAATACTACAACATTTCTATAAAATACGCTAATAGGACTCCACGAGTAGGACGCGGGGAAGGGGATTTGACTATAAGAGTAATGTTACGAAATTCAATAAAATTTAATAATCTAATAAATTGTCAGTTTAGGATATTCTTTGTTGAAATATTACTTTAAAAATTACTACAACCATATACTTAGGTTTCATTGAAAACATGGTCTATTCAAGAATAGTATTCGATTGAAAAATTTCTTATACTTTGGTTTATTGGTGGAAAAAATTGACAGATATTATTTTGGTAGGCTAGTAGATTCTACTTTATTAGTAATTCAGAGAAAGATTCAGAGCCTTGTTGCACACGAGTTAGAAGGGCTTCAATTTCTCATTATAACAAGGTTAGGTAACATAATATTAAGTGTTTAAGTCATATTAAAATATTATTATTATGTTATTTTAGAATTAATTTTAAAGTGTTGATTCAATTGGGGAGGTGGGGATTAGTTTATCTACTTTGTATAAGATCAAAATACATGTCAGAATTTGATGATATAATAAAAAGAAGGAAAATGGTAAGACAGTATATACAAAATAAACCTATTCCTCAAGAAATTGTTGATAAATTAATTGCTAATGCTCACAGAGCACCAAGTGCAGGGCATACTCAGGTTCAAGAATTTATAATAGTACAAGATCCTATGATAAAGAAAAAGTTAGGTGAAGCTGCTTTAAACCAAGAGCAAGTATATGATGCGCCTCTTTTGATTATTGTTTGTGCAAATACTTCTAGATCTGTTGGTAGATATGGAAAAAGAGGAAGAGAATTTTATAGTATATTAGATGGTGCTTTTGCCTCTATGCTTATTTTACTTACTGCAGTAAATGAAGGAATTGGTGCTTGCTTTGTTGGGGCATTTCTAGATGTCAAAGTTTCAGAAATACTTGAATTACCCGATTATGTAAAGCCAATAGGAATAATTGCATTAGGATTTCCTGCAGAGGATCCTAGTA
>DAIPKY010000082.1:0-6386 GCA_036769505.1 Nitrososphaeraceae archaeon | reverse complement strand
AGATAAATAAATTACATACACTCATTTAGACTTTTATTAACTCTTCAGGACTTTTAAAATTCAACAAATTTTGATTTGATTTTAATAAATGAAACTTTTCTTTGTTTATGATATATTTATAAAACAGTTATAGTTGTCAGATAGTATGGCTAAAAATGTGACCAAACAAAATCAATTTTTCAATTGTATATTTGAAAATAAAAAGTATGTAAAAAATCAGATTAAAATTTTTCAATCAGCAATAAATGATATGTCTATATTCGATAGTAATTTTTAATTTTGATTTTTTTATATCCATTAAGTCTTAAATTAGAATACCACAACAAAAATTTCCTTAATCTTGATATAGGATATTGACCTTTGATAAGTGCTGGGATACTAAAATGTCAAAGAGAAGAATATTAATAATAGATGATGATCCGGATATTAATAATTTATTCAAATTATTTTTAGAACATGATGGATATAAGGTTAATGCTTATACTGATCCAGTAGATGCACTGTACGCATTTAGAAAAAATACATTTGATTTAATTCTCCTTGATTTGAAAATGCCCAAGATGTCTGGTATGCTATTATATCAGAAATTAAGAAATATAGATCCGCATCTCTTATTTTGCTTTATAACAGCCGATAAAGAATACATTCAACACCTTAAAAAAAGTATTGCTGAAATTGAAAAGATTGTTATCTATAAACCAATTCTCTTGAGTGACTTAAGAAATAAAGTTAATTCGCTTTTATCAGAAAAAAAATCTAAATTAACGATACTAGCATAAATAAGTTATTTTTGATATATATATATATATATATTTTTGAATTCTCTATAGATCTAATTGCTTACGTGGCATAAGATGGATATAGAAATGTAATTGAGATTATTGAAAATATATTTTAGTGCTAAACCTAAAGTAAAATTAGTTGAAAAGGAAAGTTAGCTTTAATTTATAATTGACTTTGAAAATCCTAATATATGATTAATTTTTTTATCCAAAATCAATGGATCTAAAAAGTGGAGGATAAAATTTAATATAACCGGCCAATATCACAAGGCTACATTTACTAACAAAAGTTAATCATCTACCAGAAGCAAAAGAACGGACATTAAATGGATAGGAAAACAAATACAACAATAAGTAACAAGAATATAATAATAAAAAGTTTCTTTATATTGTATATAATTATAGAATCACCTTTTATACTCCAAATGTATTAGTATTTGATATGTCTGATAAATCAACAATTTCTGATGATTATAAAGAAATAGATACCTCTAGTGTAACATCTAGTAAAATAGACCAGCCATCTGAGGTTAATCCACAAACAAACGATATTAATGATCAAAGAAAATTTGAAAATGAACCGGTAAAGGACAAAATTTCTGGAAAAATAACAGGATCTTTAACAGAGGCAGGAAAAGAAGGAAAAAACGTACTTAAAAAAACTTTTTCCTTTGGAGATCAAAATGATAACAAAGGTGTTAAATCCATAATCTTAGGGTTATTTGCATTAATTGGATTTATTATCCTTGTTTATTCAATCTTTATAGCAGTCGTAGGTGAACCACTGGCATCAGTCGCAGATACAGTATTTATTGCTGCATTGATTGGATCCTTTACTTTGGTTGGAACAATTGTTAGTTATTTATATATGAACCGATAAAATGATCTGCGGAATTTATTTTTTTTAACCATCTCATATTTTTCAATACGATAACAGAATAAAGTTTATTTGAAAAATTAAAATATACTGTAGTTATTTTATTAATTGCAAGCTAAAAATATAATTTTCTGTGCAACAATTTTCAGATACTAACTCCTCCTTCATCTTATTTTAGGTTTAAACAGTAATAGTAGGAAATTTTGAGGCAAGGTTTTATTTTCTGCACAGAAATTTAAAAGTCAAACTGATATAGAACTCCAAGAGAATATATGTTACATGTCCCAGCTAAAATAGGAAGATCGGAATTATCTAAAGAACTGTATTCTATAACTAATGAAACGACTAAGACAAATGTTGTTCCTTTAAATAAAGGAAAATTAGTAATAATAATTCCTCTTGCATCCCGACATCCAATAAAAATTATATTCCCTGGATATATTTTTCTAAGGTAAATATTATACCCCATCTATTGAATTCTAATTTACCATATATTTTTAATAATCCTAGTTAAAATTTGTAAAAAATTCTATATAAAATATATGTCTAATATTTAGAAGTACAGGTATAGCCAATTAAAAATGATTTATTACAATATTTTGGGTCTATCATTCTTTTTATATTACCTCTAAAAGAATCTTAATTTTTAGATAGAAATTTATCTAATAATTAAAAAGAAGATTCATGAAAACCTTATTACTTCTACGTCATGCTAAAACAAGCGAGAAGGAGACCTCATTCCCTGATCTTATACGACCGCTAAGTGATAGTGGCAAATACGATGTATATAAAATGACTAAGTTCCTAAAAAATACTAAATTAATTCCTAGCTTAATTATAAGTTCTTCTGCTAAGAGAGCTAAAGATACTTCTAACTTATTAGCAGAATCTATCGGTTATAATAAGAGTATTAAACTATCAGAATTGCTGTATAGAACCGAGGCAAAAGATTACATACATGTAATTAGTGAAATAGCCAATAACATTAATATAGTTTTGTTAGTGGGACATAATCCTATTCTAGAAAATCTTGTCGAACTCATTACAAATGAATTAATTATTATGGAAACTTGCTCATTAGTTCATATTATTTTACCTATTACTACATGGAGAGAAATAAAAATAAATTCAAATGGTAAATTAATCAAACTAGTTACAATTAGAGAATTGACTTTACAAGATGCTTAATTGTTACGTGATTTATAAACTAAGAAAATTAGTAAAATTAAAATTATAGGTACCTTAATATTGTCCAAAAGTAACTTTTTCCTATTTATTACTATTATTATTAATTTCTCCTCTAGTAAATAGTATTTCATGGTTACCTGGTGTAAAATCTTCCCATACTACATAGATATTATTATTAGAAATAGCTATGGAAGGACATTCCGAAATACCTGAATTATTACTTAAATTTAATATTTTATTTGATTGCATATTATTTTTTATATTACTTATGAATATGTCTTGATTTTCTTGTGAAATTATATCTTGCCATACTATATATGAATGGTCATTGTTGCCTATCTCTACATTGGAAGGATTATTGATTCGATCAGAATAACTGTTATCTTTTGGTTTATTACCTTTTTGTAGAATTAGAGACGGATCTGTGAAACTAGCACCATTATCATGACTTTGGACAAAATACATATCATTGATATTTTTTGCATGTAACCCTCCCCAAACTATAACTAATTTATCTTTAAGAACTGATATTTGTGATTCTCCAAAATTATTATCAACTAGTCTGATGCTATTATCAAAATTTTTTCCATAATCCGAACTTCTTATAAAAAATAAACCAGTATTTTTATAATCTTTAGAACTACTTTTATTTTCACTATTCCAAACAACATATGCATAATTCTGATATGAGTTAACCTTAGGATAAGAATCGTGTGTATTATTTATTATTTCTATTTCATCATTGAAAGTGTTTCCACTATCAGTGCTTCCTCTAAAGATAATACTAGATGAAATTTCTTTCTTGTTTAGAATGTTTTTACTACTATAAGAATGAGGTTTATCAATATCTTGCCATACCACATATACGTTTTGATCAGAGACTGATATTTCTTGATTATTAGAATTTTTGGAGTTATTGCTTAGGTTTTTTATATCATCAAATGTAGTACCATTGTCCAAACTTTTTGTAAACATAATTTCAGTGTTATCAGAGTTAGTATTGTCTGCCCAAACAATAAAAATTCCATTTTTAGATACTGCAATCTGAGGATGTTCGGAAAACCCACTATTGTTACTTAAGTTAATAGCTTTACTAAATGTATTTCCTTGGTCTTCACTTTTTTTTAAATACACCTCATAGTTTTTCTCATTTGAATTATCAGTAATAGATTCTTGCCATACCACATACACATTATTGTCAATTGCAGCGGTCTGACCATACACAGAATCATAATTATTGTTCGTAATATTTGCTATTTTTGAAAATATATGTCCTAAAACAGGACTATTGTTATTGTCGTTATCGAATATACGTGAGGAACTATTCAGAATTAATTTTTTATTGCTCTCATTAATTGCGAAAGTCTCATTAAAATAACATACAGAACTTATAAGAATAAGAATAGTAAATAAAATAAATTTTAATTCGTGCATATTATTTACATAAAGGATTTGCAATTTTGAAATTTGTATACTCATCACTAAACTATATGGTTTTCACTCTATTTCAATATTAATGAATATTTTGATTAATAGCAATAAAACACTATTACTTACCGCTTATTCTACATTTGAATATAGGACTTGAAAAGAAGTCCTCTAATGTGATAAAATATACAAAACAAGACAATAGAAACCTAATACTTTAAATATTATTAAATCCATAATATCTTAATAGAATAGTTGGACAGTCAATACGCTGTAGATATCAACAGTATAATCACTGATGATAGTCTAATAGCTTCTAAAAAAAATTTAAAAAATGACCAATCTAGAAAAAGCAAGTTAACTCTTTCCGGAAATAGTTATAACACAAATATTGTTAAGGAGGAGCTGATTGCTGGTCAAAAAATAGCAAAGATTTCTATAATCATTTTGTTATCTATAGG
The DNA here is from genome assembly GCA_036769505.1 of Nitrososphaeraceae archaeon. GTDB lineage: Archaea > Thermoproteota > Nitrososphaeria > Nitrososphaerales > Nitrososphaeraceae > TH1177. Next base: position 1,650 of record DAIPKY010000082.1, on the reverse strand, counting down.
AATTTTAGAGCTATCAATCGGTTGCTGGGGTGGAAGTATAGTTGCAATAGCAGTTGGTATCGATTCTTTTTCTTATGCCATGATATCTTTTATAGTTTTAGTCGGTTTGCGTATAGCTCATAGGCCTCCTAATAAAAAATTTCCATATGGATATCAGAAAGTAGAGAGTTTTGCTGTTTTAATGGCTGCTATTGGTATGATAATAATTGGAGCAATAATATTTTATACTTCATTTCAAGCCTTCATAGATCCAAAGGAAATTGGACAACCTTATATAACCATGGTAATTTTGACCGCTGCAGGTCTTATATCGCTATATAGAGCCTTTGAAATGAGAAAAATAGCCAATAAATATAACTTTGTTTCTCTTAAGAGAGATGCTAAAAATTCGATAAAGGATGGATCTGCTTCTATAATTGGATTTTTTAGTGTAGCAATCGCTACACAATTCGGCATCCCACAAATGGATGCTATTGGAGGAATGATAATTGCGGTGTATATATTCTCCCTATCCTATATGTCATTAAAAAAATCTTTGTTTATATTGGTGGATTCCTGTGAAGATTCAAAGGTCTCAGATAAACTAAAAAAATTGATCAAGGAAAGATTTGCAGGTGAAATAATAAATGTAAGATCAATTTTGATTCGTCCTACTGGTATGGCATTACACGCAGAAGTTCATATCGAACTAGATGGAAAAAAAAGGTTTGCTGATGTATCTCTATTGTTAAATGATATTGAAATGGTAATTCGTTCAAAGTTCTCCAATTTTGCAAGCTTGACGATAATACCTCATTCATTCAAAAATTATAATGATCAATTATATTCAAATACAAATGAAATAAAAATCCTAGAGAAGTAATAAAAATCAAGATGCAAGAAAGGAAAAAACCTCTTTTTCTAAATTAATCGTGATCAAAGTATAAATTGATATATTTACTAAGCATCTTTCTATTAAGATAAGGTATATTCTATCCTTTTGGAATCCACAAAATAGAATTGTAAAAGAATATGAAAATTATTATTATTATTATGTTTGTTTAATTCTGCTTATCATAAGGTTTAGACATAAAGACAACATTTAATTTAAATAGCCTTTTTACCAAAATTATAGTATATGTCTTCTACTAAAAGGTTCAATGAAAGCCCAAATCACTTTATGGTATTAGATGCAGTGTCAAGAGGTATGAAAAAAGTAGATGGGATTTCCAAAGTTACGAAATTATCTAAGGATGAAGTTGAGCTGATTGTAAATGATTTAGTTGCCCAAAAAATATTAATCAAGAATGTCAAGAAAGGTTTCTTTGGTAATAAAAAAATAGAACTCGATATAGCAGATACAGGAATTAAAATACTTAATACAAAGAAACAAGAATTATCTGAAAAATCAGAGCGTTTACAACAGCTATATGAAACCGGAGATAAATCTCAAGTCCAAGGTTTTATGGATTCTAACAGAATGTGGATACCTATGATGTTATTTTCAGGAATTATGAACATGATGTTTTTTGCTTCTATGATGTCATTTATGGGAATGGCAATGAATCCTGCAGAGAGTGCAGTAACTGAAGGCCAAGTAGATCAAAATACCGGAGGAGCAGCAGACGATTCAGGCGCGACAGCGGATAGTAGTGATAGTGGAAGTAGTGA